>NZ_ASRV01000048.1 GCF_000401215.1 Clostridium sartagoforme AAU1
AAGTTTCAGTTCCCCAATGCCTACAAGTTAGCTCCATAGTACCTAAACCTTTATCTATATTAACAATAATCCAATAATCATATTTATTTTGTGCATATGTTTTAACAACTCCATTCTTGGGAATCTCATTTACTAAATTCCCTAATAAATCTACATCTAAAGTAATATAAAACATATGTCCACTATCTAAATTAAATTTAGCCTTACATTCTAAAGAATAGTTATCTAATGTAACAATAGGATTCTTATTGCCTATTAAATCTACTTTACTTGTAGCTTCTCTAAATAGAATAATTCTATCTATAATAATCACATCCTTTCTCATAGAAAAATAGGTTAGAGAATTTCTCCAACCTATCTTCAAATTTATTCATTTTTCCAAATTCTATCTTTCATTAGAATATATTTCCGGATAGCACATGAAATTAACTTTAATATTTGAACCACCTATTTTTCTATTAATTTCTTTAGTAGTTACGTGATATAACTTAAATCCCCTATCTTCATTATTAAATGTAATAAGTTTATCTTTAGAGTTATTAAAAAAGTTTTTTATATACTCAATTCTCTTATAAAAATCATTTGTCTCCTTTATATTGAACTTAATCTCAAATTCTATAGGTAGCTTTCTAATAATTTTATGATAAGGCATATCTCTTCCGGGGATATATTTAAGCTCAATTTCATCATTTTGAGTATATGTTAATTCATAATCCTTTTCTAAATATAGACCCAAATTTTCTAAGTCAACATTATTTATTTTAACTACATTTAAATTCCTGCTAGTTTTATTAAAAACCTTATTTACAAACATTCTATCACCTACCCTAAAGCTAATTTGTTATATTTATGTGTGCTTTTATCTATATATGGACTTAACTCTTTAGCAGACTTTTTAGGATCAAAACTAGCCACTACATTTAATTCATTCTCCACTACAATCTGTTCCTTTAAATTTACACTTAATCCTTTTATAGCACTTGACATAGATTCTAAAGCTTTAGCAATAGTACTCATATCATTACTTCTTTCAGCCTTTAAATTGTTAATTTCTTGTGTAAATTGTTTAGTTATATTTTCTAAAGCTGATGTTTGTATATTTGAATCAACTCCACTACCTAATCCATTAATTTGCCTTATCATGTCCGTAGCACCTACACTTGCTATAGTATTAGTATTATAATAACTACCACTCAAAGCTACGTTATCTAACGCAAATGTTCTAGCCATAGCCATCTTAGGCATTATTATATTTGAAGTATCCATACTTTCCATTACAGGAGTTATGCTAAAAGTTCTAAACATATTTTTAAATGGATTAATCTTTTCTATAAATCCACCAATTTTGCTACTTGCATTTCCTAGCCATCCAAACAAATCTGATATTTTATCTATAACCCATTGTATAGGCGTTAAAACTGCACTCATAGCCGAAGTAATAGCGTTTTGAAATTTACTCATAGCATTTATCGCTACACTAGCTATTTTAGAAACTATAGAAACTAGAATATCAAAAATAGGGTATAGTATATTCCAAGCTATTTTTATTACATTAAATGCTACTTGAAATGCAGTTCCTAAAGCTGAAATTACTGGTTTTAAAAATGTTATTATATAATTAATATGATTTTTTATAAAATCAAATAATGGTTTACCAACGTTATTCCAAACAATAGATAATATATTCATAACCTGATTAAATACTTGACTTAGAAATGGTAAATTAGCTACAAACCAATTCACAACTCCACTAAATACTTCAATTATAAAATCAGCTAAAGGCTTACCAACGCTCGTCCATATTGCATTTATTATTTCAAAAGCAATTTGAAAAGCTGTACTTATTCCTGGCATACAGTCTGCTATAAAGTTAATTATAGCTTCAATAAAAATTCCTAAATTCTGAAATAATGGTTGTATAAATGAATTATAAACATCTTGTATCATTGTCCACGTATTCTGAAAAGTATCTTTAATACCATTAAAAGATTCGCTAAACTTAGCTTTTAAATTCTCTATTGCACTTTTAATTCCTTCAAAATTACTTGCTATAGCACCACTTAATAATATTATTGCTCCTACAACACCAGCTATAACTCCTGCTATTGCTAGAAAAGGAATACTCGCTCCTGCCATTGCAGTAGATATAGCACCCCACATAATTATTGCAGTTCCAACAGTAGTTATTAAAGTTCCTAAAACTAATAAGACAGCACCAATTACTGTTACTATTGAAACAATTGCACTTGTTAATTCAGGATTCTTTTCTACCCAATTGGATACTGCTCCTACAACTTCATTTACTTTTTCTAAAAAAGGTTGCAAAGTTGGTAGTAATTTTTCACCAATTGAACCTTTTAATTCGTCTATCCTTTGAGTTAATAATTTGTTTTGCATTCCGAATTGACCAGCTTCTTGAGTTGCTAATCCAGTTGCACTAGCAGATTGTCTAACTATCTCTTTATATACTGCTGTCATTTTAGTATTATCATCTAAACTATTCCAACTTTGACCTAAACTTTTTATAAATTCGCTATTCTGTAATGTGTTAGCAGAAATATTTATTCCAAATGCATCAAGTGCTTCATAGTTACCCATTAGTCCTGATTTAAATCTAGATAGAGCATCATCAAATGGCATGTCAGTTATTGCACCTAAATCTGATACTAAATTCATTGTTTCACTAGTCAAATTATTAGTTTCTTCTGTTGTATACCCCATATTCTTATAATATGTAGCTATAGATGTAGCACTATCTCTATATTGTTTACTCGTTAATCCTATACTTGAAGCTAATTCACTACTATTATTTATTAATTCTTGAGTAGTTGAATCTAAATTCTTTAATAAGAAATCTGTACCAGCTATCTCTGCTGAATACTCTGAGCCACTTTTAACTAACTCGCCCATAGTGCTTACAATTTCTTTACCAGCTTCACTTACAGATTCTCCGACTCTTCTTACACCTTCACCAACTATAGTCATTTGAGCACCAAAGGCAACTGCATCTTTACCTGCCTTATCAAAGCTATTTCCTAGTTCATCTACGTTATTATTATCTATATTATCTAATTCATTATTTAATTTTTGAATTTCAGAATCCATAGATTTTATTTCAGCTTCTGTTGAATTAATTGTAGTATTCATATTTTTAAGTGAGTTATTCGCATTTATTACACTATTCTTCTTAGTATCTAGTGCTTTATTAGCTTTAATTAAAGATTGCTCTAATTCTTTTACTTCATCTGAACTTTCTCCATAAGTAGCTTTAGCTTTTTCTAATGCACTTTGCAACTCTTTAACTCTAGATTGTTGCTTTTCATAAGCACTAACTGCCTTATCTAAAGTCTGAGTACATTTTTCTTGCTCTTGCTTATAAACACTTAATTTATCTTTAAGTTTTTCCAATACAGATTGTTGTAATTTTAATTTAGCACTTAATCCTTCTGATGTTTTCTCAAAATTTTCTACACCAGCACCAGCATTTTTAAATTCTGATTCCATATATTTAATTTCTTTATTAATAGAATTTATTTGTTGTTTCATCGTTCCAGTTTTTATAGTTAAATCTATTACAAGCTGTTTATCTGCCATATTTATTCCTCCTTTCATAAAAAGAAAGATAGCTTAAGAAAAAAGATAGAAAACTTATTTACACTATCCTTCTTTTTTAAACTATCTTTTAAAATGAATAAAAAGTGGACTTATTGCTATCATATCGACATGTGCCACCTTTTAATCTAAAACTTTTAATCTAGTTTCTTCTGACTTATTATTTCTACTGCCTTTATTGTTGATATTATTTGTATTATTAACTTGCTTATTATTTTCTACATATAAATCAAGCTGCTTAAAAATAAATCTTAAACTAGATTCATATATTTCATCGTTACTCATTTTAAGTAAAGATCTACCCATATATAAAATATTATCAATATCTATAAAATCTCGATCTTTACTTTTTGCTACTTTTTTTCAGTTTCACTCTTAGCCTCAGGCATTTCTTTATTTATTAACTCAGTAATAACAGGACTTAAAGATTGTATGATTCCCATTTCATCGTAATCCTTAAAGAATTTAGCACCTAAAACTCTTCCAGTATTCTTATCTGAAACCATGCTATATATTAATTTTAGTATCATTTCTAGGTCACCTTTTTGCATTTTCTCTAAGCCTTCTTGCAATCCTATTTTATTAGTATCTTGAAAATGAGTTATATTCTTTAAGGTTAAAGATACTATGCACTCTTTTCCATTTATATTAACTTCTACTTCTTTTTTATTTGCTAAATTTATAATTTCCATTTTCATCATCCTTTCTAATTTCAAAATTTAAGAGTAGATATTTCTACCTACTCCATTCATTAAACTTAAATTGGTAAAACTACCGTTTCAAAGAAACTTTCATATTCAGCCTTTGCAGATGATTTCTCAGCTTCATCTTCTATAGCTTCAATTTCAGACTCACTCATCCATAGATCTACATACTGTTTACCATTAATTTCAACTGGTAATGACTTCCCTGTAAATGTCCATACTTCTCCTTCACTCTCTGTTTCATTAGATTGCTCCTCTTTACGAAGATTCAAAGAATATAAAACTCTTCTTCTTGTTGTATTATCATCTAATAATATTTCATATGCTAATGCGATTTGAGGTACTGTTCCACCTACAATAGTAGCCATTTTACCGTTAGCATATTCTTGCCCTGTTAATTCAGCTAATAACTTTAGTCCCATTGCACTTGACATTTCTATTTCTACATCTACATTTTGTAAATTTGCTGAAGAATGTTCAGTAGTGCAGTCTGAATAGTATTCTATCTCCTTATAGTTGTTTGTTGTATTTAAAGATACACAATTTTTCAAAGGAATAGCAGTTCCATATGTACCTCCAGATTGCTTTTTAAAGGCTGTAAGTTTTCTTACTCCTAACTCTCTTGACATATTATAAATTCCACCTTTCTTTTATATATTTTTACTTGCAGTTATAGACACTTGAATAAACCCTTCTTTAGTAGTTACTGATTGATTTACAGCTATATTTCTAAATAAGTTATTTAATAAAATTTCTTCAAATTTCTCAACTGTTTTATTTACTTTTTCATTAATAATTAAAATAAAAAAGAAATCATGGCTAGATGACTCCTTTTTCATATCACTTATCAATAATTCTTTTTTATAATTGTAGACTACACAAGGACAAACACCTTCATCTCTACTTATGTAATAAAATTCAATGCCTAACTCGTGTTGTAATTTATTTATTGTTTCATTCATGCTTATCACCTATTTCAAGATTTTATCAATTTCTTGACCTACTATATTCATCATCGTTTCAGATGATTTATCTTTAACTTTCTTGAAGCTGTCATCCATCCAACCTAAATGTGGCTCTACTCTTTCACCATTTTTCCATAACTCAAAACCATAGTGCTGATAGTATAGATGATCCACTTCATCCCAGTTACTCTCGTCAATTCCTACTTTACCAACTATAGTGCTTTTATACTTCTTAATATTAGTTACCTTTAATTTATCAGCACCATGATCACTATCTTTATCCTTTGGGGCATCTTTCTTTTGTTGTTCTAAAACTATCTTAGTACCTTCTTCTACTGCTTTTTTGCCTATCTTATTACCTACATTTCCAAGGTTATTTAAATCATTTAATAAATCATCAAATCCACTAGTCTTAATCCCATTATTGCACCAATCAGCCTTAATTTCATAATAATTATTTGATTCTTGTACATTGTTTACATAGATAATGTTGTAGGTTTTTCCTTTGTAAACTATTCTATTTTTAGGTGTTATGTCTTTATGGTTATGTCTGATGTAGAAAGTAACTCCTACATTACTATTAGTTCCATAATTCTCAGTATATTCACTACCTCTTGTATAAAGAATCTTTGCTCTACTATTGCAAAGTGTAGTCCATTTATCTCTTAAAATGTTATCTTCATCTTTAACTTTAGTAAGTCTTTCTATAGTTATTGCATGTTTTAACTCACTAGAATTTATATTAAAATCACCCATATTATCTATACCTCAAAGAATTTAAAAGGGATTTAACTACTTTATTAGTAGACTTTCTATCAACTTCCATTTCTCTATTATTAAACATATATGTAACTAAAGCTATTATTGTAATATTATACCTAGGTTTTAGTTCTTCAGTTATTTCTACTGGTATTAATTCCTTTATATAAGTTTCTGAAGCTAATATTAAAGTTTCTAAGTAATCATCAAAATAATTATCTTCTGTATCTATAGATAATGCTATTTTTATTTTATCTAACATTTAATCCCTCCTATCTTAAAAAATAAGGCAAGGGTATTTATATACCCTACACCCCTTATAATTAAGCAGTTTTCTTAATAGCTACTATCTTTTGATTTTCGACTACTTTAGCATCAGCTTCTACGAATCCAACTACTCCAATTGCATATTCTTCAGCATATTTTTCATTTAATATAGAAACTTGTACATTGTTAGCTAATTTAACATAAAGTCCAGAAAAATCTCCGTAATAAATTGTTTCTACTGGTACTTGATCAGATAATAATACGTTCTTTCCTAATATAGCCCATCCAAATTCTTTAGTAGCATCTGCATTTAGTAAATATTGTCCATCAGTAGTTTTAAACTTTCTAGCTACCTTTAAGTCTGCTGGATTCATTAACCATTCACAGCCACCTTGTAATGCTGAAGGTACTGCCATTTGCATATCTACAAAAGTGTCTGCATTTATAGTAGTTACTGTAGCTGGTACAACCTTAGATAAACCTTCTATCTTACCAGTTGTTCCTACTATTAACTCTTTTTCTAAGAACTTAGCTATAGAATTAGCTACTGCATTTACTACATATTTTAATAAATCAAAATCTGTTCTATTTATTAATGATCTAGAAATCTTAGATAATGTTCTAGCTATAAATGCACCTAACTTAACTGTTTTAAACTTTGCATCAGTAGCAGAACCTTCTTCTAATTCTTCCATGTAAGCACAAGTAGGCATACTATCCTCTTTTACAAATGTTAAATCTCCACCAATATTAAATTTAGTTGCTCTTGCATAAATTGGAGATATTTCTTCTACTTTAGCTATTATCTTTGAAGCTATAGAATTTGGTATTAGTACCCCATTACTTCCAGCTGTCATATCATTAGAAACCCCCGTTCTAATAAAATCAATAAACACCTTTTCTTCCTTATTTAATATTTCCTTGTTATCTACTACTTTATTTTCCATAACTTTAACCCCTTCCTTTAATTCATTTTCTAATGTTTCTAATTTTTCAATTTCAGACTTCTTAGCTTTTATGTCATTCACTACCTCTAAAGCCTCATCAATTTTATTTTCTAACCTTAAAGAGTTAGCCTTATCCTTCAACTCAGTTATTTCCCTATTTAATTCATCAATTTTTGTCATTAAAATTTCACCCTTTCTTATTTAATTGCATAAAAAAGAACTACAGTAAATTTAACTCTAGCTCTAGCAATTTCTTTTTATTATTTAATTCTTTTTCTTTTAAATCTTCTACAACTTCAATTGCTTTCTGATCAACTTCCTCTTTAGTATCTTTTAAAGTATCCTTTAAACTTTCTGGTACATTTTTATATTGGTCAAAGAGTTCTTTATCAACACTTGCAACCATTTTTTTATCATCTTCTAGCCTTGTAACATTAAAGTAATTCTCTATTTCATCAGATGTTAGCCAAGTTTCCTCAGATAACATATCCTTTAAAATATCTTCTGTTAAAGTTTCTTTAGCCTTAGACATATACATAGGAATCATTTCACTATTTTCTATTTTATCTAATAATTCAATTTCTTTTCTCATCTCATTTGCATTACCCCAAACCATAGATAAAGGTTTGTGCAACATTAAGATACTGCCATTATATATGTATAAATTATCAGCTAACATAGGTAACCAACTAGCACAAGAAGCACCTAGTCCATCTATATAACAATTTAAAGTTATATTCTTAGTTGCTTTTGCTCTCTTTAGTAAGCTAATAATACTTTGAGTTACAAAAACTTCTCCACCTGGGCTATTAACATATACTTCTAAAGTTGAATTATCAGTAATTTTATCTATAGCAGTTTTAAAGTCTTTAAAATCAACATCATCTTCACTCCACTTTTCTGATACTATTGCACCATATAAATATAATTCAGACTTATTATTATTAGATATAAAATTATAAAACTTGTTCATTTATTCACCACCTTTCTCAGCCTCTTCTGTAGATTTATCACCATATCTCTTT
>NZ_ASRV01000049.1 GCF_000401215.1 Clostridium sartagoforme AAU1
CTTGTTCATTTATTCACCACCTTTCTCAGCCTCTTCTGTAGATTTATCACCATATCTCTTTTCTAAATAATAATCATATTTATCTAAAGGAACATGATTTAAGTCTATATATAAAGAATTAGTATTCTCTATATAAGGCAAGTTTTCCTTAGATCTTATTTCTTCTACAGTTATTGCACCAGTTTCTTTCATAGCCTTATAAAAACTCGCTCTTTCTGAACTACTGCCTCTCAATATGCTCTCGTAATTTATTCTAAAATATAAACTTTCTTTTTCTGTAGTGGTTAATAATTTATAAGTCATTTCATTTTCAATCATTTTTATTAAAGGTAATAAGCTTTCAATAAATAAATTCTTTTGATTCTCAGATAAATTATAACTACCTTCACTTATTGAAGTTAATACTTTAGGAACATTAAAACCTTGATGTATTTTATCATCTAGTATTGCTAAAATCTCTTTTACTTGAGATTCTGCAAAAGAATAAGACTGTACACCATTTCCTTGAATGGTATCAAATTTCATTCCTTCCTCTAAAACAGCAATGTTATCATCACCAGAATTAAGCACTTTATTAAATGCTTTCTTTAAATTAATTTTAGCTATCTCAGATAAATCGTCACTTTCTACAGTTATGATTCCTTTAATTATATTCTGCAAATTTGAATCGTATTGCTTATTAATTAAATTATTTACACTCTTCTTAGTTACAATTACACTTTCTAGTGCATTAAATCTATCAAAAGTATCCCTAAAATGAAGGCAATTATTATAATTTACATTTACAGGCTCATTATCTATAGTTCCACTAACAAAGTAAGTACCACTCACTTTATTTAAATTAGGACTTTCAATAATATTTAAAGAAGACACCTGTCCATTTTTAGTGCTTATTTTAATAAAAACCTCTTTATTTATTAACATTTCTTGCAATGATTCCTTCATAAAATCAAAATAATTTTGAAGAATGTTAGGTCTTTTAAGTACATTCGTCAGCTTATTATTAACTCTTATTGAATCCTTTTCTTTAGTTTCAAATAGTTGAAGGCTCATACTTGCAATATAACCACTTAAGACACTTATACAACTCATTGCTGTTGAATCATGCTTTAAATCTTCTCTAGTTACATCTACATCACCTAATAATTTACCTAATTCATCTAAGTTAATACTAGAATTATATAAGCTCTTTTTAGTAACAGATTTATAATTTTCTATTTTCATTTATTCACCTTCTTTCTACTAAACTTTTCTTTATCTCTATTATCTTTCTTTCTAATACTATTAACATTAATCCTGTAACGAATAAACCTAAAGCAATTGTTACAAAATAAGCACTAATAGCAATTAATAAAAGTGAAATTAAAAATAATATTTCTTCTATGTAATCAATTAAAAATCCTTTCATTTCCTCACCTCTAAACTATGTATTTATCATCAAATATTTTATTAAAATCTTTCTTTTTCTTTTCAGAATAAAATTCAACATAGCAAAATATCAAAGTAACAAGCAGATCTATTCTTTCCCACTTATTTTTACGATTTTTTGCTATCATTATATCTCCACCTTTACCTTCTGAAACCTTAGCACAAGCTACGCAATAATCTAGAACATTATTCTTTTCATATTTTACTTTTTCTTCATATACTAAATCTCTAAATCTAAGCGTATATCTACTAAGTTGAGTATATGTTTGCTTTAAGACAACAATATCAAAATCATCTTGTAATTCATTTACTAATAATTCTGAATAAGTTGGATCTATGTATATATTTTAATAGTGCATTTATATTTAGACTCTATATTCCTTATATATTTACATATATCTAAATACTTAATATTATCGCCCTCTTGTATCGTTACATTATCTAAAGCTTCTTCTGCTAAATAGTTTATATTTTCACTTCTATTTACATTGTTCAAACTGTTTTCAGGTAAGAATCCATGTGATTTACAGTAAATAACTTCCCCCTCCTGATACATTATTGATATACTTGTCAAATCTGTAGTTTTAGATAAATCCACAGCAACAGAAACCTTCTTACCTTCAAAATCTACTTTATCAACTTCACATTTCTTCCATAAGTCTTTTTGTAAATAGAATTCCTCATCCGATACGCTATCCAACATTATGTTCATATTTTTAGTTATATGTTCTATCTTATCTTTTTCAACTATCTTTGCACGTTCTCTAAACTGTCTAATCTCTTCATAGTTTTCTTCTATTCTTAAAGGATTAGCTCTGTATATTCCTTGATCTTCCCAAATCTCATCCTTATTAGCATAGTAGATTAAGCAGAAATACCTTTCATTTACTTTTTCATCCTTTAAAATCTTTCTACAGTAATCTAATTCTCCATACATAATGGATGTAGAATTAGGATAGGCACTTGTAGTATAAAACATAAGTGGATTCAATACTGATTTCTGACCACTCCTTAATGCATTTATATTATCTTTAGTATCAAAAGCACCTAATTCATCTGCTACTACATAACAACCACGAATACTATTATTCTTATCTGCATTGGCAGTTAAAGGCTTATAATAACTTTTAGTAATTAAACATTCTAAATTACCTGTCCATTGCTTAGATATTTTAAATCTCTTGCATAAAGCAGGACTAGCTTCTATTATTTGCTTTATTTGTTTTCTTAATTCACTCGATAACTCTTTATCTAAACATATAGAATAAAATTCACTATAGTTCTGTTCTAGCAACATACCAACTATAAATATAATTGCACAAATTGTTCCTTTAGCATTCTTTCTCGATATGAACAACATCGACTCCCTATATCTAAATTTATTTTCATTACTTTTAAATCTCCACCCAAATATATTTACAACTAGAAAACATTGAAATGTAGCTAAATTATCTAATATTGGCTTTCCACCTAAAAATCCTGTAGCAAATCTCATTAGTGAAATTATTTTTTCAACTTTATCTAACTTATCTTCATCAAAATAATATTTAAAATCATCTTTATATTGCCTATTATTATAGTCATTTAAAAACTTTTTACATTGTGCTACAACTTCCCAAGTAGTAACTTCCTTACCACTCACACAATCTTCTGCATATTCAATAGCTTTATCTAATAGTATCAATTAATCACATCCTTTCTTCTATAAAATAAAAAGATGCTTTACTATCCCTACCTTGTTAGATAGAGATTAAAAACATCTTAACTCTTTAAAATATTTAATAATTCATCGTTATCTTCTTCTGTTTTTGCTAAAGATAAAGTAGCTAATTTACTTCTACTCATAGGACTTAACCCTAATTGGATACAACATTGATAGAATATTGAATAGTAATCCTTATAAATATTTATAGCTGGATTTTTTTGAAGTGATCCATCATTTTTCTGAATTACTTGTCCAAACTCTTTTATTTTTTTATTAGCTTCTTCCATTTGTAATATTGAATTAACAGTTTGTATCAGTATATTTATATCAAGGTTGTTGAGAATATTACTTGCCTTTAACTCACCAACTAGAAATAAATATAGTTCCTTCTCTTTTTTTATTTTTAATTGTTTTGGTACTTCATAAACTAAGTCATGATTACCCTTTAACTTTTCTTCTGCTTCCTTACGTTGCTCAATTTCCTCTTTAGTGTAATGTTTACTTGTTAGCTCTAATGGTTTTGCAACAGACATAATATTTCACCACCTTCCTTTGTTATTGAAAATAATTTTTAAAGGGATATTTTTTTATAAGTGAGGGGCTAAGGCTTTAGAAACACCACAAAATTCGACATTTTAAACTGCTAGGGGGCTATCCCTCAACTTTCTTAACCACGCTTGACATTCCTTCTTACTTTCCTTACTTAATTCATACCTCATATGTACTTCTTCATGTACTTTAAATGATAAAGGAATCAAGTTATCTCTATCAAAGAAGTTGCTCTCATTAGCTTCCTCAATATGATGTAGTATCTTAGCTTCCTCAACCTCACCTTTCCCTAATGAAACTAAGCACATCCAATTATACTCAGCCATTATACTTTGTCTTAACTTCTTCCATCTCTTAGTATGATATAATCTTCTGTAACTACATTGTTCATAATCATACTTATCCTTACTTCTCTTGCTCTTACATTCATCACATAAAGCTCCTGTGGTATAGTCCATAATCTTACCACAATCACAACATAACTTCTTTAAAGCCATACTTGACTACCATATATTCATCTCACATTGATATTCAATACCCACTCTAGCATCATTGCATTTTATACTGAATGTAGTATCACCAAATTTTAATGTTAATGTATCCTTAATATTCCCTGTTACCCTACTATAATCAATCCATTGTACATCTATATTATCTCCGTCTATTATAAATATCTCGCCAGACCTACAATCCTTAACAGTTAATGTTTCACCATTCTTTTTATTAGTAACTATTAAATCACCATCTGCAATTATTTCAGCTTTTATTGTTGCATAAACATCATTTCCTTTATTACCTAAAGTTATTTCTTTTGGACTATTAGTACTGTTTACTTTTAAAGTTGATGTGTATATAGGAGTATAGCAGTATGGACTAAGTGATTGAAACTCGATACTAAATTCTCCTACATTCTTACTGTGTCTTTTTAAACTTCCACTTATAGGAATAACATAGTAGATCCTACCACCTATCTCTAATAAATTTACTTCTTTATTACTAAAAAATAATCTATTAATCTCATCTAAAAAAGTTCCATTTGTCCATCTAACATCTAATGAACTAGGAACTCCATTAACTTTTCTTATAAACTTTAATGTAAAAGTAAAGTTTTCTTTATCAACATTCACAAAATAATTATTGTTACTATTAACAGTTTGCCTAACTCCTAACTGATTCTCTAATTCTATATCATCATCTATAACGCATAATTGATAAAAATCTAAATCGTAACCATTATATCTAATTCCATTTTTATTTCTATATGTAAAACTCACCTTATCACCTACTACAAAATAATTCTATTTCTTATTAAGAAATCTAAAGAATAAGAACCTTCATCATCTCGAAAATAGAAACTTTCTCCCTTTGTTCTTGTTTCCCAAGACCTTGCTATATCTTTTAAATCAAATTTCATAAAATCAATATCTTTACCATAATTTTTAAAATGTTCTTCTCTATAAACTATTTTAAATCCTAATTTTTCTGCTTCCTTAATTAACATTTCTTTTAAATTTTTATCCATCTATTTCACCTATCCCTTTATTTATTTATTCATTTTACTTTTTATATTCTTAACATCTTCAAATATATCTCTCGGCATTTCGAAGTACCAAATTCTTTGTATTTTGTTTTTATATTTCCAGTGAGGTATCTTCTCAGTAAAATATAAATACTTATTAAGCTTTATTAATTCTTCTGCAATATAAACATTAGTGACCTCATAAAACTTTTCACAAACTTGATTTTTTAAAAATGCTTCCTTCTTTAAATCCATTTATTACACACCCTTCATCATTTATTATTTCCCCTCCAAGGAAGAGAGCANACGCCTAAGAAAAGACTGNGTAAATTTAAAATTAAACCAANAACTAACTAATAAGTACGTAAAAGAAANACACTAACCT
>NZ_ASRV01000050.1 GCF_000401215.1 Clostridium sartagoforme AAU1
TGTATACTAAGTGTCTACTTCTTTATTAATAGATCTAGTAAATCGTAATTAACTTCGTAATAATAGTATGACTATACGAAGTTATTACCGCCCCTAGGAAAAGGAGAGAGCTAGACCTCAAAAGAAATCTAGCTTAAAAAATTTAACAAAACATAACCTAATAATAAGGTCAAAAAAGCACACTAACTATTCGTTATAGTGTACTCAATCACTCTATTATTTCTTTGAATCAAAATACTGATCTAATAATTGTTTACGTTTTTTCTTTAACTCATTAAAGTTACTCAAATTCCTATAAGCTCCACATTTAACATTTTCAATTATTCCATCTACTTCAATATCCCTGCATTTAGGAAATTCAAAAGTTGTTTCATGATTACCATCAGGCTTTCTAGTAAAATCCATGATCCTTATATCTGGTACATCAGACAACATAACTTCTAAAAAATAATTGTCTGTAGTTAAAAGATAATTTCCAAATTTATTTCTATCCATATTTACTCACCTACCTTTTCTATAGCAATTATTTCATCAACATTTATTAGTAACTCTTTTCCAAAAGGTATAAATTTATATTCTAATTCTACTGCATCTAAAACATCTGTAATTAAATTCTCATTATAACTATAATATAATTTCTCTTCATTACAGCTTTTCATTGTTATTTTATATAAAAACTTCTCCCCTTCATTTGAAATATCTTCATTTATTGCCTTTACTAATCCTAAAATAAATTCATTATCACTTATCATTTCTCTATCTCCTCTTTATTTATATTTATATTTTTATTTCCAAATACTTCTTCAAATTTCTCTTGCATTCTTAATCTATATTTCCAATACTTTTTATTAAAAGTCTTCTTCCTCATCGTCATCTTCTAATGCTTCTCTTAATTTTCTATATAAACTTTTCTCCACTTCTTTATCAGTTAAATCTTCTAATATTCCATCAAATAATAAGTCATCTAATACATTAATTTGTTCAGATATTAAGTAAAGTCTGCATTGCTCTTTCTCAAGATTATCCATTGCATATGTTGACATTCTTCTATCTTCATCATCTAGTAATTCTTTACCTTCCTCATCATTTAACATATAGTTAAAACCTTCTATAATTACATTAAATTCTTCATCTGTTAGTTCAACCTTACTTAAAGCTATCAAATCATCTTCTTTACAGCTAAATTCAAGACAATTCCAACTCCATAAAGTTCTTTTAACTTCTATTGGCTCTTTAGTTATTGGATTCATCCCTGTTACTGTCTGTACTTTTTTGTTAAATAAATCTTCTAATCTCATATAATATCCATCCTATCTTTTAATATAATAATTAAGCAGTTTAAACTCATGCTTAGGAGCCAATTAATTATAAAGGAGTAATTTATAAATAATTTAGTTAAAATACAACTTTTTTAAAGTGGAGTTATATAACCACTTGACATTATCCATTCTTTTAGTATATAGTATAGTTGATATATTATAATGTATTACTAAAAGAACGGAAATTAATCCGCTCAATTTAAAGCTTTAAACTTGCATATATTTATACTGCATCGCATTACAGCAGTTGGTGTACTCAGAAAACATTCCTTTCCTCTCCTTATGGAGATTATAGAAAAGTCTATCAACTTAGCAATACTGCTATTAATAGAGTTCTTGCCTTTATTTTTCTCCCATTTTTAAAATAAAAAGAACCAGATTTCACTCTAGTCCTTAATTGTATTCTATCGTTTAATTTTCCCAAATGTGATTAACCATGTTCTCATTTTATCTAAGTCCTCAATATAATCTTTACATAAGGTTGCATACTCGTTCAAAAAATCAACCTTCAATTCTTCGCTATAAGAAACAAACCAATCAGCATGAAATTCTTTTAGTATTTTGTTTAAATTGTGTAATTGAGCAACCTCATCATCTATTTCTAATCTCAATCTTATTTTATTAATGCTATAATGCATACCTTCTCTATATTTTATATGATTTTCTACTGATCTTTCAAAAAATGATCTAAGTGTCACTTCTTTATTAATTAGATCTGTAAAATAATTAGATACGCCATTCAATTCAGCAATATCATAATCTAAATTCAACAATGCGTCTATTACATATTCAGAATATCCTTCTATCAAGAAATCACCTCCTTCCTCATTTATATAATTCTTCAAAACTTTTACAATACCTTCTTTAAATCACATCTTTCAAAGAAAAATAGGAATTTTTTACACTAAAATAAACTAAAACATCCCAAATCGTCTTAACCTTTTTGCCTTTACATGCTTGTACTTGTTTTTGAGTTAAATTATCTTTCTTTTTCCAATTGCATTTTGGATTTAAGTAAGCACCCGACTTTTCAACTTTTCCTGCTATATCTTCTATTTCTTCTTGCAACTCTTTTAAAGAATTACTTTCACTTATTGTTTCTAATTGATAAGTATAACCTTCACCTTGAATTCTTTTATAGCTTATATAGTTGTTATCTTTGGAAACTATGTAGAAATCTATATCTTTATTGGCTTTAAGTATAGCTACATCAACGTTGCCAATTTTATTAAAGTACCAATCATATATAGAGTTTTCTCTAACATTAAATATTGACTCATTAAATAATTCAATTTCTTTCATAATTAATTCTTCTTCTTTTAGTTTTCTAATTCTTTCTTGTTCTTCCTTTGCTAATCTATCTAATTTATCTATTTCAGCTTCTTTCTTTATTCGTTCCTCCATCTCTAATATATCTTCACCATCTTTTAAGCCAAAAGCAGTATTACAATTTATTAATCTATGTTTTTTACAATTGTCTGTTATATCTAGGATTAAAGCATCTTTTTTACCTTCATGTAATCTTAGCGATCTTCCAATTTGCTGAATATATTTCATCAATGAACGAGTTGGAGTAGCCTCTACAATACAATCTACGCTAGTAATATCTACCCCTTTAATCAAGATATTTACATTGCATAATACCTTTATTTCTCCTTCTTCAAATCTTCTTAATATATCTGCTCTTTCTTTACTATCTAAATCCGAATCAATGCTCTCGCAACTTATTCCAGCCTTTTTAAATTCATCTCTTATATTTTTAGCATTATCGATACTAGAACAAAATACAATAGTAGCCATTCTATCACTTGCATATTCAACCCACTTTTTAACTATAAATTTATTTCTATCTTCTATATCGATTCTTTCACTTAATTCTTTTTGATTAAAGTCTCCCAATGTCATACTGACACCATCTAAACTTACGTTACTTTCACATACTAAACAACGTGGACTTACTAAATATCCTTGCTTAACCAACTTTAATATATCTTCTTTATAAATAATATTGTCGTAGACTTTTTCTATTCCATTTGTAAATGGTGTGGCAGAAAATCCACATACATATTTAGCACCTATTTTTTCTATTATTTTCTTCTGTTGTTCTAGGGCAATATGACATTCATCTATAATTAAATAATCTATTTCTCCATTAGATAAAATTCTTTCCATTCTATCACTCCCAGGATAACTCATAGACTGTCTCGTTGCACAAGTTATACGTTCTCCAACCTCATCTAAAGTACCTTTAACTCGTCCTATTTTCTCATCTGTGAAATAGCTTAACTTTTTTATTGTCTGTTGCAATAATTCTTCCTGATCAATAATTATTAAACTTCTACCTTGATTTTCTGCTACTAGTTTAGAAAATACAATTGTTTTTCCTCCACCAGTTGCAATTTCTATTATATTTTTACTTCCCTTATTCATTTCCTTTATTTTATTTAAAGCCTCTATTTGATAATCCCTTAACTCCATATTTATCTCAATTCCCCTTTTCATTTTATTCGAATAAATTTAATCACTCATTATTCATTATTACTATTTTCTTCAATTTCTATATCTTATATATTTAAAAAATTCACTTTCATTTATTTAGTAAATTGACGAAGGCTTGCCGAAGACTATTTACTAAATAAATGAATCTTGCTTCTTTGAAAGAAGTATAATATTTATTAACCTTTAAATTAACTTTCAACTAACGTTAAATAAGTGCTACCTACTAAGAAATTTGTATCTCACAAAATCTTAATAAATAACACTTATATTTTTTAATTTATAACTATTTTATATAAATATGTATTAATCGGTATCGTACAAACCTAGTATTCAAGCCATTTGTAGCCATTTTTATTGTGCGAAAACACCTTTATCGAATTTTCAACACCACTCAAACCATTGATATTAAGCCATTCTCACGACATCGTTTTTTCAAAATTGGTAAAATAGCCTCTAATATAACCTATATTACTTATATGAGAAACTTTACCAAAATAGCTTAAAAAACACCTTCAAACCTAGTCATAGAGCGACTTTACACAATTTCAAAGGTCTAATATTTATAAACATGATTTACCCTATTCCCCTTAACCTTACCTTCTTTAATTCTTTTGGTCTTGCAAAACTCTAAGAAATCACTATTTGTCCAAATATCTCTCCAAGTTGGTTTACTTATACCTAGTTTCTTTTGCAACTCAGAACTTTTAATCTTCTCCCATTTGCCCTGAGCCAATTTCTCTTCTATGTAATCTTTAAATACATCTAATTTAGAACGCTTAGATACTCTTTCACCTAAAAATTCTTCTTCGGAAACAATATTATAATTTTCCATATTGAATCCATTCAACTGTTTTATTATCTCATTAATCATCATTGCATCATCTGTAAAAATATGATAATGTGCTTGTGGATCTCTATTTCTAGCAACCCTCTTTAAGGATTGATATTGACAAGATACCATATCTGTAAACATTAACTCTTGCAACTTATCAGAATTATGAAATCCCCAAGTTTTTAATCCATCTTTATCTTTTTTATATGTTGTTTCCATTTCTTTGGATGTAGGTTTTATGCCAAAAAAGTACCTATATAGAAATATGTAATAAAATCTAGGTTGCCTATATGTATGTGCAAGAAAGCAATTACTGAAGTCTGCATAATCATTTCTGCCTCTTTGGTTTTCATAATTGCAGAAGCTAATTCTTTCTTCATATTCTAGTTGTTCAGAAAACAACCCTTTTTCAGCATTTAACAATTCTATTTCATCTTTTATTTCTTTATCAAATTCTGAAAAAGTTATATTTTTAAGATAATCTGATTCATCATTTTTAGTAACAATTAAACCCTTTTTATTATCTCCTAGCTCTTTAGTTACATATGTAGTAAATTTAGGTCTAAATAAATGATTTATTTTACCCTTTCCAGTTGTAGTAGTTTTTAAGTTTATAACTGTCATTTTGCATTTATCATGACTTATTTTCCTGTTTGTCTTTTCAATTTTAAACAAATTAGCCTTATAAATAGTAGAGAAACTAGCACTTGCATCTAGCATTATATTATTCGTTAATTTAAAAAAGCTGAAATCAAAATCATAAGTAGCTATAATTTTACCTGTAATATCTATTAAAGAATATCCTTGTATAGAATTAAGTATGACTTTTTCTAGTAAATCTATATATTCTAGTAGATCATTTATGTATCTTTTTTTATTAGATCTCTTAAAATCATCTAATAATTTTATATCTATATTAGCTTCATTTTTAATTATTTCTTTTTTTAAACTACCACACTTTAACTTTATGTTATCTGGATCTTCTTTTAAGTTAATCCAGTGTAGTTGATTTATTGGTTTATATTCTTCACTCTTAAATAGATTTTCTAATACATCAGTTATTTCTTTAAGCTCATCAGCCATATTAAAAGTTAAAAATAAATCCAACATCTCTAGATTCTTTTTTACAGTAAAAGTATATAAATTATTTTTTATAGGATTAAATTCTTCATCTATTATTAATGTTTTAAAAGTTTCTACTAATTTTGCTAACCTATTATTTTCACCCTTGCATAACCTATAATACTGAGAGTGAGTAATAACTATAACACTATACTTATAGAACTCTATAAAATTAGCACTCAAAACTAAGCTTTTATTATTCTTAATCATATCTACATCTGAAACTATTCCAACAGCTTTTTTAAACCCAGCTCCTTTATTAATTTCTTTAACTATTCTATCTACTTCTACTTTAAATTTAGTTACTATTAAAGTTTCTCTTTTAGATTTAATTGCACTTTCAATAGTTTGTCTAGTCTTTCCACTAGATGCTTCTAAATCAAATACTTTAAATTTAAATGTATTGCAGCCTAATCTAATTTCTTCATCTAATTTATTTAACTCATCTTCAAATAAATCTTTATTCACTCTTTGCTTTTTCCTTTCTTTTTATTTATTAATTAATTCTTCAACGATTTTTAAAACTTTATCAAAATTATTATCCCAAACAAAGCTCCAAACCTGTTTATCTAATTCAAATTTATTAGGATATACATAAGGCTCTTGCTTACTTAAATAACTTAAAGTAATTGCATGTTTTTTAGATTTCGCTATATAATACTTTTTTTCATTACTTTTCATTTCTAATTCTCCATTTTTCTCATTATTTTTATTGACTATTGTATAAAAACAATCTATAATGTTAATAATAAAACTAAAGGAAAGATGGCAGTCTTCCCTTCAGTAAAATATAAATTAACTAACTTTAATTTCTATAAATTGATTTAGAAATTGTTCCTTTTTAGATTGATAAAGAACATTTAATAATTTTAAACGAATATGAGAATTACTGGTTTTACTATCTTTCCTTAATGTACTTAAAATTAAGGAATTGATAGTTTTATCGGTTATGCTCATTTTTTTTATTTTTTCAATAATTAATTCTACTAAATACGCTTCTTCATGAGAGAAATCAGTTTTCCTACTTCTCATTTCTTCCTCTGAAACTCCCTCCATATCTGCATTGAATTTTTTAACACTTTTATTCCAATTCTCAACTAATTCTTTTATCTTCTCTAGTTGCTCATGCTTTGCCTTTCCTTTTATTTTTACAATCAAATCCTTAGTTTCTATTTTCTCTCCTTTTTTCTTACTTTCATTTATTATTTCTTTTGATATAATTTCTTGTAAATAATTCATTGTGCATTTAATTTTTTCATTAAAAGAATCCTTTTCTTTCTTAATACCTTTTTCTTTAATCATTGCTATTTTATCTTCTTCTATTTTTTCTCCTTTATGTTTATCTATATAATCATTTATTATTTTATTTTTAATTTCTTGAGCTTGATATTTATTTTTATATACCCCTTTGTATTTTGTTTCTTCGTTATATACTCTATATTCAGTATCTTTATTTTGAGTTATATAGTAGAAAAATAAAGGTCTTTTAGCTTTTTTAATAGCTTTTTCGGTTATTTTTATTTTACCTTTTTTATCTGTTTTAATTTTAGTTACTACTTCGCCCTCATCTTTTTCTTTCAATTCTGAATTTAAAATTTGTGTTAATCTATTTATTTCTTTGTTCAGCTCCACTTCATACTGCCTTTTAGCATTATCTATAGATACTTGTGCTAATACAGATAAAATAATTACACTTTTTAACAACTCCTTATCCTTATAACCACTGTTTGCAAATAGACTCATTGAAATTTGTGCCTGATTTGAACTCGTTCCAGTATCATATTTACCTTTTGCTAATTTATTATCAATAATAGCTTTATTCTCCAATGTATTTATGTACTTATTTTTACTTTGTGGTATTTTATTAACAATACAAGCATAACTTTCCTTCCTAAATACTTTTTTTATAACTACTTTTACTATATTTTCATCATTGGTAGTAAACATGAAGTCGCTATCAAAATCACAGCCGTTTGCAAGATCTTGAATCTCAGTATCTATACAATTTATAGCCATTATGTTTTTACTAAAGTTAAAGTATTTTTCAAACAACTCACTTCTATTATTTTTAAAGTAAGCTATATTATTGGGACTATTATGTGGATTTCTAAAACCTACTAATTTTTCCTCATCTTCAAATCTTTTGGTATAAACAGATATAAAATTTTCAGACTTAGGTAATGTTTTATCTTCCATAGTTACATATCCATCTTCAACTTCAACTTCCTTTACTGAATGTAATAACATTAAATAAGGATTCCCTACAATTGTTAAATTTTCTGCATTTACAAGTACTTTTCCCTTTCTTAGGTTCTTTTTTAATTTATATATTGTGCTAGATTTAAAGTCTTTGAACAATTCAGTTTTTGCAAATTCCTTATTTCTCTCATATAGATCTATCATCATTTCATTTTCATTAATAATATTTACATTTTCTCGTAAATGTTCTATGAAGGCTTTATTATCTTTATTCTTTAATTTATTTATGTAATCAATAGAATACCTTGCTATATCCGTTAACTCTTCCTTATTTACTGGTAATGTATTTAACATCTGATAACTCATTCTTTGTTTATCTTTAAATTTACTTTCATGGTCTTCTTTGCATACTCCAAATAAATTGTTATCTTCATCCACTGCCTTTTTCCAAGACTTAAAACCTTCTGATTTATCTTTAAAGAACTTCTCCCACTTCATTGCATTTTCTGTGGTTATCATTTTAATATTTTTTACTTTTATATAATTTCCATATCTATCTTTTAATGTTTCAGTTTCATAATCTAGTCCATTTCCTTTGCAGTAATTTTGCATAAATAACTTTATATTTGTTCTAAATCCACAAGCCTTAAAGAAATGATGTCTTAACAGTTTCATCCCTGCTTCAGATTCTCCAAATAATGAGTCATCTAATAATGCCTGACCATCAAACAATGTATTTTCCACATAATCATTTTCATAAATTACATCACATTGATTTTTCTCATTTACAATTACCTTCGCACAATTTGTAAGTCTTCTACTCTTTAAATCATCTATTACTAAAATTTCATTAGGATTTATTGTTATATAATCTTGTATAGTAGAAGCAGTTAATGACATATAAGCCATTATTTCAACTACCATGGCTTCCTCATCCTCTGGAAGTTCTATACCCATAGTTTGCCATTTTACAATACTGTCATGTATTTTTTTATTTATGAATAAACATTCTCCAACCATTGCTTTAGCTGATGATCTAAACCAAAACTTATATGTAATTTCGTAAGGTTTCATTTCTTCTTCTTGTAATATTTCTCCATCTCTATTTTTTAATATGTACTTTCTATTTTCATAATCGGTTATAACTTTGGTTCCTTCTTTTTTACTTCCTTTGATAGTCCTTTCTTTATCAAATTTAAGTTCAAAACCATCTTTATAAAGAATCTTTCTAATGTTCTCAGCACTTATTTTATTATCTTTTATGTAATCTTTATATTTTACATATTTACTTTCATCTATTTTCGTAACTGGCATATTAAATTTTAAGTTAATTATATCGTTAGTAGAAAAGTCTTTTATGGATAAGTCTTTACTTATCTTGTCCTTTAACTTACTATTAGCAAATACTGCTTCATATTTTAAATTTATGTACTTTCCTTCTATCTTATTTCTTAATAGGTCTGCCCCTTCTATGTTTATAATTTTAATTCCATTTTTCAATAATTAACACTCCTTTTTGTTTTATTAGTTTAATTTACTTTTACTTTTTAGAATATTCTTGAATAGCTTCTCTAAGTTCTTTACCATCTTGAAATAACCACACTATAAATTTAGGTATATCCCTATTAGGCATTGTTCCTTCTACTTTAAACCCTTTGGATTCTAAGTATTTCTTTAGTTTAAGCGTTCTTATTATGTACACATAACCACTCCTTTTTATTTTTTATTTTGGAGAATTATTATCTCCTTATATAAATATTACACACCCTTTTAGAATAAGATATTTACTAACCTCACAAGACTTTAAGGAAGTATTTTCTCCCATTTTAAAGGTTATTATAAACCTTTTTGTCCTCTTTTAAAATATGTACTTCTTTATTTTTAACAGTAGCATAAACCACTTTTTCTTCTCTATATTTAAACTCTTCATTATTTTTAAGCTTTCTTTTAACCAATTCTATAATTTGTTCTGGTTTTACATTACATCCTATATTAAATCTACATGCTTTGGCTTCCTGTAATACTATCTTTTCTCCAGATCTTATCTTATAATCGGTTTTAAATTGCGTAAATTTTTCTAAACCAGGACTTCTAGGACTAAAATTAAAATGTATTCCACTTGCTAATCTTATTACGGTTTCATCTTGTGAAAAATAATCAGTTACTTTCCTATATTCCATAAGTAACTTTATTAATTTAGCATGTAAATCTGCATAATCAGTAATTTCTCTTACCTCTTTATATAAGTCAGTTTCTTTATATGCCCATTTGCAGTCGTGGTTTGTTTTCCCTTTAACAAAGGTTAATACTGATAAAAATATAGGACTTGCATCTGCATTAATATGACCTATTTGCGGAGTTATATGCTGATACCTTTCGGTTACAAATGCATGAACTAATTCGTGCCTTATTATATCTCTTAGAGTTAGACCTAGAAATCTAGTATAGGCATCGACTCTTTTTCTTCCTCTTGCTATTTCTCTATCCAACTCTTCTGAACTAATCTTAATTACATGAGTAAAGTTTTTTTCATCATACTCATACAATCCAGCTGTTTCATTGTTCTTAAAATCAACCTCCTCTATCCTTATATCATCGTAAAGTAAACTCCTCCTTTGCCTATAATAAATTTTCTTTTTTAAATACTTAAGCTCCTTTTCTAATGCCTTGTCTAAAATTTCTTGTCTACTTAATTGTTTTCCTCTTTGCATAAATCCTCATACTCCCTTTTTAAACTATTTTTTATTAAGATTTCTTATTTATATGATATAGGCTCATAACTACTTCATCAAACATAGGTTTGCAAATTCAAATATTCATTATTTTTTATATAAAGTATCCTACTAATCAAATTTCTTATTAATATATCTCTCTAATAAGTCTATAGCTTGTTCAAACTTTATTTTTGTGTTTACCCTAATTTCAGAAGTTATTATTCCTAATTCTCCAAGATATTTTCCTTTAGATTCATTTTCTGGAACATGAAACATATATTGATTACCTTTATATAAATTTAAATAGTTGAAATTATCTCCTATTTTTTGAACATGAAAACCTTCTAACTTTAATCTATTTTCTTCAATAGCCTTTTTTATAACTAAATCTTTTAGATCATATAAATTAATTTGTCTATTTTTGCACATATTAACCATTTTATAATTTTTAAGATAGTAATTTTTATTTTTAGTATCTCTTGATTTCTTAGCTGATTTATTAATAACATAAAGAGATTTAAATATATTTTCATCATTAATATCTAATTCAATTAATTCTTTTGTGTTTCTAGTTTTAATTTCAATAGTATCTTCCATTCTATAAAATGAAAATTCTCTCCATCTTCCCCCTGTATAAACCTTGCATATTTCTTCTTTAGCGTCTTTAGTAGGCTTTCTATTGTATTTTTCCTTTAAATATGCTTTTGTATATAAATTAAATTCTTCAGCCTTTTCTTTTGCTACTACCCAATTTTTAAAATTCATATCCTTACCCCATTATTTCACTTTATTTTTATAAACTATTTTTCTTTACTAACTCTTTTTAGTTGTTTTTTTCAATGAGTTTTTTAAAAATAATGCATATCAAGCGATATGCTAATATTCTCTTATATGGTCAGATAATTCATATTCAATTTCTATATTTTTGTAATGATCGTCAATTTCTCTTAACTGTTGTATTTTATCAAGTATATCTAGCTTTATATAATCTTCAGCAGAAAACTTATATAAACTATCCCTATCTCCATATTTTTTACTTGGTTTAAATGTAATAATACTGTTCCATAATCTGAATTCATCAATGTTTTTTTATCAGATAATATAAACATTAATAATTGTTCTATTAGACTTCCAATTTCATTAAAAGTACTTTCATTTAAATCTTCTGCTAAACAAGCTATTCCAGCTTCTAGATTTTCAAATAATTCTCTATTATCTTCTAATAAGTGTATTTTATTTATGTTGGGTAACTCAAAATTATCTATATAATTAGAGTTATACTGTTTTATCTTATATTCAAGTCTAGCTGTTTCAACTGCAAGAATCATTTTACTGGTACGTTTACTATCAACATTAAAATCACATGAAATATATTCTTATTTTCTAGCCCAAAAAACTCAGCAAGTTGATTAAGTCTTTCTTCTGTTACATCTAATAATCCCTTTTCCCATAAATTTATTGTATTTGATGATACACCTATCTCATCAGACAATTCCTTCATCGTTAATCCAAATGTTTTTCTTATAAATTTTAATCCATTTACTTTCATTTTAACCTCACTTGCAAAAAATCAATCTTTATATTTATATGTTATATTGTTTATTGATTTTTTGCAAGTAGATTTTTAAAATTTTTTCCATTTTTTCATATTTAATAAAACTCTAATTTTATTTACGTTTAGCTTTTACTGGGCGTTTATTTGCGTTTTAAGGTTCTTTTTAGCTTTCAATTTCAAGACGGTAAATTATACCTAATATCCTATAAAGCTTCTTTCAGAGCCTAAAACCACTATAAAATCTCATTGTCTATTGAATAATATTCTAAGTATGCTCTTTCTAAATCATCATAATCAATTTCCTTCTCCTCAGTTGAAATTTCCAATAAATTCTTGCAAAATTCTTTGACTTCATCACTTATTTTAATCATTTTTTCATCCTCTTTTATATTTTTATAATCTTATAGTTCTTAACCTTTTAATAAATCGCATTGATTTCTAAATATCTTCCGTCACTTGTAATAAATTCGAAAGACTCGAAATATTCCGCTACTACTTCTTTAACTCCAATCTTTTTTATGCTGCTTAATAAATTATTTAGAGCTATTAATTTTTCATATCTACCTCCAGAAACTTCTTCTAAGCTCACAGTCTCAATTTCCATATCTTTTAATCCTTTAATAAATTTTTTTAATTCTTTCATTTTAATTTCCCCCTCATATTTTAAACTTTATTATTTATTTACAACATTTACCTTATGTTTTAAGTATAGACTATAATTATTATATTGTCAACGCTATAATAATTATTTTTTATAAACTTTAATAATTATTTTTTCTAATGCTATAATATTATTTATAGGGAGTGATTATCATGGTTAAAATTAAACTTCAAGAAATATTAGAAAAAGAAGAAAGATCTTTAAATTGGGTTGCTACAAAAACTGGAATAAGTTATAGCACCCTTCATAAATTGAACAATGGTGAAACTAAAAGTATAAGTTTTGATGTCCTCGAAAGGATTTGTCTATTGCTTAAAATAGATGTAAGTGAATTAATAGAAATAAAACAAGAAGGGACTAGATAGTCCTTTTTTTATTTCCATCATTTTTATTACATATTATTTTCTTTACTAGGAATAACTATCTTTATAATAAAATACATTTTATTATAGTATTATTAAGGAGACTTATATTATGAAAGATAAAGAAATAATATGCAGTGAAAAATTAAATCAAATAAGCCAACAATATTTAAATTTACCTTTTGATTCTACTGAAGAAGATTTAAAAATAAAAGTAGTTATTGATATGTTAGAATTACTAGGATACTCAAGAAATCTAATGAAATTTGAGCGTTCTGATCTGTTAAAGAAAAGAACTGATATATATATAACATATAAAGATATTTCTATATATGTTGAAATCAAAAGAAAAAACCATGATTTAACTTTAATTGATTTCGATCAACTTGTTAGTTATTTAAATAGAAATGGTTGCGAGTGGGGGATACTAACTAATGGTGACTATTATTATTTATTCAACAATAAACTTGAGAAAATTGAAAACAAAGTAGTATTTATTTATAAATTAATCTATGAGTGGAAACATTGTCATAATAAAGACAATAATAATAGATTTTTGAAATATTTGCATATAGACAATCTAATTAAAAAGAAATCTACTCACTATTTCTATTATTATTGTCTTTATTCATCTAATTGTAAATTACCAATTAAATCTTTAAAACAATATGAGAGTGCAATATTTGATTTTTTTGACTATTTAAATGAAAATCATATTATTTGTGATGATACACTATTATCGTCTTCAAGGTTAGAAGAATACTTAGATTATCTAGCAGAAAATGGATTAAAAGATAATACTCTTTTAAACAAAGGTAGATATATTTCATCATTTATAAAGTATCTTGAAGATAAAAATAGTCGTATTCTATCTAGCAAAAATTTTACTAACTACAACATTGAAAACTATATAGAGAAAAAAGATAGTAGTTATAACGAAATAAAACCTATTACTACTGATGAAATAAACAAATTATTTACTTACTATTCAAAATTAGATGATTTTTCTTATATTAGAAATAAATTGCTCTTTGAATTTTTTATATATTCATGTCCTAGTATAGAAACAATAAAAGAAATGAAAATGACTGATATAACTATAACATCAGATAAAGCTACTATTTCAATTAATGGCTTTGAATATACGCTTCCTGAAAATATTCGTAAAGATTTTATAAAATACAAAGATTTGAGAAAAATGAAAAAAATTAATTGTCCTTATGTTTTTTATGTTCTTTATAATGGTAAATATCAATCAATGGGTACTGTTACAATAAATAATATAATCAATGTATCATTCTCAAAATTAGATGGTTTAAGTGAAGAAAGAAAGAAAGAATTAGGAATACGAAATATTCAAAAATCAACAATCCTAAGAATGATTGATAATGGTTTCTCATTAGATGAACTATATCTTTTGACTGGAAATTCAGTGAGCTCACTATTTAAATTTTTAGATAAGTCTACATTAAAAGAAAGATCAAAATCATTAAATAGAAAACTTCTAAATAATAAGCATCCGTACAGTGATGTATTGTAATATAAAAATTATAGAGGGTACTAAAATTAGTACTCTCTATACTGGTTTAGGTAATTTAGTTATAAAACTTGCATAACCTTTACTATAATAAACTAAATTTAATGAAGGATATTTATATGTTTTTGCCATATCTCTTAAATCCTCATATTCTAAATTCTCAATCTTAGATTTTAATAAATTGAAGTCTTCCTCTTTAGTTCCTTTTAGCAACATAAAAGTTCCCCCAGCATCTACAATACTAGTAAATAAACTCTTAAGTTGTTGCAATCCTTGAGTTGTAAATATAAACTTGCAACCAAACTTCCTAGTTTGTGGTAATGTATTCTTTTTACTTAGCATCTGCATAGCTGTAGGACATTGAAATATTTCGTCTATAGCTATGTGAATTCTTTTAGGCTGCTTACTCCATTTTCCCCTCATTTCAGTTGCTAACCATATTTTACTTATAAAAAAAGTAGTTATAATATCTTTGGCTTGTGAGCTCCATTCATCTTGTAACATCTTTACGATTATTAATTTACCCTTTTCTAATTCTTTAGCAAAATCTACATTATCTTTAGATCCTTTGTTAAACATATATTCTAAAGCCACATCTTCTTTCAACAAACTTATTCTATCTAATATACCATCAATCCTAGTATCTTTAGTTCCAATAATCTCTGGCTTTATACCTTCTTCAATTTCTTTTTTGCTAGGCTTACTCCATTCATCTAGTTCTTGCAATATCTTTATTTTATCTTCAAGTAATAATAATAATTCTTTATCTAACCTAGAAATATAATAACTTCTACTTTTATGATCTTCTAAACAATTAATAATAGCCTTTAAAGAAGTTTCTCCTGTACAAAATACAACCGTTCCTGCACTTACTAAATACTTTCTCATACGTGCCTGTAACGGATACGCTTCATCATTTATGGCATTTATTAATTCTACAAACTGCATCACTTGTAAATTAGCATTTTTAATCCTTTCAAATGGAGTTGTTTTATTTAAATTAGAAATTTCATTAAAAGCAAATCCTTGCATACATTTCTCATTAGAATAATCTAATAATATTACATCTTCTCTAGGTATATACTTTAATACTTCTTGTGTTAATTCATTATTTTTAATATAATCAATTAACACTCCACCTTCCCCCCTACTTCTTGCAAATTTATATATATTAGCTACAAAGGTACTTTTACCTGACCCTTGGCTTCCATCACAAACTAAAGGATAAGAACCTACGTTATATTCATCTTCTAAATAGCACTCTACTTTATTTCCCTTATAACTATTCTCTCCTAAACTAAAGTAACCTGTAGTTAGTTCCTTTGGCACTTCATTTTCTTCTGTCTTTATATGTGAAATATGATGTTGAGTTAGTATAGCCCTTCCCGGTATTTGTAGAAATTGTCCCGCTTCACTCTCAGACAAAGTGTTGATTGAAGTATTAAAATTATACTGTTCTATATCAACATACTTCTTTACTTTTTTAGCTACTAATTCATTATCATCATCACAACACCTAAAACTATTAATAATTGAATTAGCATTATTTAACCTTCTAACACTATCTGCACTATTACTAGCTATAAGAATCTGAGTATTTAAAACTGTCGCATTAGCTTTTTGCTTAGTTGAATTGCTTAGTCTTTTCTCTTCTTGTAATACTCCTAAAACTGCATTATACAGATTCTCTTTTTCATCTTTCTCTTTAGCCCCAACTAAATCTCCCATCACTTTTAAAATAGAATTTACTGTATCTAGTAATAAAATAATAGAATTTCTAAGAATATAGTCAAAACTCAAAATACTTTTATCTACAGATTTACGTTCTTTTAATTTTCTCATTGTTTCATTGTATCTATCCATCCAATTATATTGTGGACTTGCTATAAAATTATAGCAAACCATCACTCTATCAGTATCTTTCATTATCTGCATTACACCTAAAATAGAAGCTAAAGGTTGGTTATCTTTATGATCAGTCATTAAGCTAAGTGCATCATCTTTTTTATAAGTCATCTCATAAAACTCTGTATCATTAGAAAGTGGCTTTATACCACCTTCCAATACTTTTATAGTAGCTTTAAACCAAGTTTCTATTAATTTAGTTAAAATAATATCTTTAAATATCTCTGGTACTAAAAAGTAAAAATTAGCATTATCGTCAACTATATCTATAATATAACTAATCTTAAAATTCATGTGAAATATTAACTTTTTCTTTTCTCTAGTAACAACCTTATTCATTTTTTTAAAACAATTAGCTATTGCAATGGCAATATTTTTAGATGAATAATTTCTAATACTTTTGTGAGGTACTACTTGAATATAAACATATTTAGGTTTTACTATTTGGAAGTATTCACTCAATTTAATGCTCTTTTCTTTCATATATTAAATGCTCCTCCAAGTGTTTGCAATAATACATACAAAATTATTGCGATAGATATACCTTTCCCAGCTTTTCTTCGTCCTCCTATATACAGTAATAAAGATATAAGACAAAATATCAAACATATCCAAAAGCTACCTTTTATTAATCCATTAGCAAGAAATTTTAATAATTTCACAGTACAACTAATTAAAGCTTCTTCAATTGCTTTACTCATACCTTAACCTCCTAAGAAAATAAATCTCTAATTAGAATAAAAATCTCTGGCAATAAATAAAATGCTAAAAATAACCCTATCCACTTTAATGTAATAGGTAACAATGCACTCTTTCCTTTTCCTTCTTTAAAGACAGCAAATAGTATTTCCAGTAAACAACCTATTAAACATACCCAAAAGCCTAGTTTCTGAACTATTCCTAAGAATATCCAACCTGCTTTATCTAATTTAACAAAAGCATCGCTTGTATCTGCCAATACATCTTTTGTAATATTCAATCCTGTAATTAAAAATACAGTACATCTCGTTAACCTTTTATTCTTTAATATTTCACCTGCCAAGCAATTTATATTTCTTTTTTCTTTTTTAATAAATATCTCTTTATTAAAAACCAACTCATTATTTAATGTAATTCCTATTTCCACAACATAATCCTCCATGAATAATTACTTTTAAATTTGTTAAACTATTAATATAAATTTATCGGAGGTGCTTTATAATGATTACTGGATTTGCTTTAGGTTATTTAGCATGTTTTGCTGTTGTTTGTGCTGTAGTAATTTTTTAATTTTTTATACTAAACGCTTTAAAATGTAACATTTAAACATAGGTATGCATAAGCTATTGTAAGAAGCTTGCTTCTAACGATAGCACCCTTGCCCCAAGTCTTGTTACAAGGATTTAGGGGTATTTTATTGCTTTAATTTAAAATATCTGCTATATCATCAGCTATCTCATTGTCATTTCCACTAGAAATTTCTTTCTTTTCATTGACCACTTCATTTTCTTCAAGCCCTTTTAATACATCTTTTATATATCCACTTATAGAACTTCGTTTTTTTAACTTATTATAAAGTTCTATATCTTCTGGAGTATTTTTAAAATTTACAACTATTCTTAACCTTTCCATTTCGATACCCCCACATTTTTAAATCCATTAGCATTAGCAAATAAATAATTATCTATTACTTCTAATCCTTTAATTTTATTGGATAATGAATTTTTTAATAATTTCACACCACCACCACTTAATAAAACCTTACTTGTTCTAATCGGAAAATTTCTTAATTCATTCATAAGTTCTTCTATAAACTCTTCAACTATAGTTTTCATAAAGTTAAAATCTATTCCTTCCCCATCTACTGTAAGACCTTCTCTCAAAATCACTTCTATATCTTCTAATTCTAACTTTAATGTGTAAGTAGAATTTATATGGTGCCTTATTCTGTTATATAGTTCTATCATTCCTTTAGGTAAGGTTGTACAACTTTCTAGCTTACCATTTTTAAAATTAACTATATTAGTAGTACCCCCACCAATATCTATAACCACCGCATTTTTAGGTCTATTATTTAAACTAAAATACGCTCCAGCACCTTCTGGAAAAACTAAAATATCATCTATTATAATTTTTTTATTTACACCATTCAGTTTTACATCATGAATTTTCATCTTTAATAGAGTATCTTTAAACTTATCTCTATTATTCTTGTAGGAAAGTGCAGGTAATCCAACAACTGCTTTAAAATAATTTGTATTTTGAATAGCTAGAGCATAAATCAGCAATATCTCATTAGTACTTTTATTTGCCTTATCATAGTCATTTTCAAGCCTTCCTTCTTTTAGGTAATACTTTATACTTTTGTATTCTAAAATGTCACCTCCAGCTTCTAATAAACTTTCCATAGTAGTATATCTACTTGGAAATATATTTCCTTCACTTGTCTTAACGTTCCAATTTCCTAAATCAACTCCAATTACCATAGTTACACCTCTTTATACATTCTTACATCTTTGTCACACACATAATTTAGTAAGTTGTGTGCCCTTAGATGTCTTTATACTATAATGTACGTCTTATAGGCAAAATTGTTACCACTTATGGAAATTATATTTATATTAATGGTTATTTTATTTATAAAAAAAGATACTTGGTTACTCTCTAAACCAAATATCTTCAACTTTCATATTTAACTTTTCTGCTATATCTATAGCGTTCTCTAAACTAGTGCCTTTTTTATTATTTTCTACTAAATTATAATCTTTTTTGCTCATACCTAACATTTCTGCAAAGTCCTTTTGAAATTTATATCCAAGTTTTAAACGTATCTCTAACAATCTATTTTTAAGCAATAGTTATCACCTCTCTTATATATTATACAACATCATGGAATAAATTTACAATATTATGTCAACACTCTAAATGAGGTGATTATTTTGAAAAATAAATCTAAAAGCTTTATAAAGATAGATTTTAATATTTATTTATTATTACTTTTAATTATTATATCTTTTATTTCTTACTGTATTAATCTTGTCGTGTAACTTCAGAATCATTTGTCTTATCATGAAATCTTATAAATGTCATAAGTGATACGACAAATTATTCTGAAATAGGTTTCCGAAAAAAATTAGCTTATAAAATCAATTTAATATATTATAAAATATATTAAATTCACCTTATAAGCTTTAATTTATATTATAAAATCTTAATTTTAAACATAGATAATAAACTTCTCAACTCCCTTTCAAAAAAATATTATAGCCACTTGCTTTTATTAGCTAATATGTTTATAATATATTTAACTTACTTGTTATTGGAGTTAACAAGTTTAATGCTCTTAGAATTGCCGTTCTAAGGGTATTTTTTTGTACTTTTCATCATTCCCAACCTAGCAATTTATTTTCTAAACTGTTCCATTCTTCTTTAGAATAATTACGCCCTTCAAAATTGTTAAATCTTAACTTAGGCTTTTCACTTTTTTTATCAAATTTACTTTTAAAATTATTAGCTACTTCTTCTTTCTTATCTTTAACTTTCTCTACTGTATTTTTAAGCATTTTATAAATATTTGTCATATTAAAACCTCTACGTTTTATGGAAATATACCCCTTTTCTGCTAAAGCTTTAAGATGTCTTTGAACTGTTCGAACACACACACCTAAATCATTAGATATTGTTTTTTGAGCATACCATACACCTTCCCCTTTATAATCTTTAGAAACTAAATAACAGTAAAGCTTAAATTCTTTTCCGCTAAGCTCCAATATTGCCTTATTCTTGATTGAAAAATATCCTGTTTCGTAACTACTCATTTTTAACACTCCATTTATAATTAATATTTACCTAGTCATCTTAGATAAACCTATCTTTAATAACCTTGATATTGTCTTTAATTATAAATATATTATGTTTCCCAGCAGCTGCTATCTCCATTGCTCTTTTTGATGTTTTTTGTCCTATAATGTCTGAATAATCTAAATAAGTTTTATTATATTTTTTAGCTTCTTCTTCAAATGTAAATGGTAATAAATCTTCGTTATTAATAAAAGAAACAACTTCTTTTAATGTTTTAAAAGGATAAAAATTTCCTATATTAAATGATCTTAATTCTTTTAAATTATTCAATGGAAAGATAAAGTTATTTTTTCTATTACTTTCTCCTTCAAAAATTATTGGTAATATTCCCTTTATTTCTTTTAATTCTCCACCTAGAGAAAGTTCTCCAAATACTATAAAATCTCTGAGATCTTTATTACATATTTGATTTGATTTCATAAGTATTCCAAGGGCAATTGGTAAATCAAGTAATGATCCTATTTTTTTTATATCTGCTGGAGCTAAATTTATAGTTATTCTTCCTAATGGAAAATCAAATCCACTATTTACTATTGCAGAACGTACTCTTTCTTTTGATTCCTTTATCGAAGCATCAGGAAGACCAACGATACTAAAACTTGGCATTCCTTTGTTTATATCTACTTCAACATTTATAAGTATCCCATCAAGTCCATTGTGAGTAGCACTTATTATCTCTATTGACATCATTATCACCTCTTAAACATTATTGACACTATAATTTAATTATTAAACATTTATTTCATATGATTTAATATATTATTTTTGTCAATATTATAAGATAGTTATATTTTTATACAATTTTTAAAATTCTTATGGTGGTGTATTATGAGTAAATATAATAAGAGTATAGGCTGTTATGGTGAAGACTTAGCTTCTTCTTACTTAATATCTAAAGGCTATTATTTATTAAGTAAAAATTTTAAAAATAAATATGGAGAAATTGATTTGATATTCAGATATGAGGGAATAATTATTTTTGTAGAAGTAAAAAGTAGGTACAATTACTCCTATGGGTTACCATTAGAAGCTGTTACCTACTACAAACAAAAACAAATAATTAATTTATGCAAATTTTATATCCTTACAAAAAAACTTTTTAATTATAATTGTAGATTTGATGTTGTTGAAGTTTATTTTAATAAAGATAATGAGTCATACTTTTTAAATCATATAGAAGATGCTTTTAGAGGATATTAAATATATACATATCAAAACAAAACTAAATATTTATATTAAAGAATATTTTTCAAAAATGATCTTCTATGTATTCTACACGGACCAAAATTCTTTAAAGCTTCTATGTGCTTACTAGTACCATATCCAGCATTTTCTTCAAATGCATAATATGGATAGTCCTTTGCATATTCTTTCATTAAATCATCTCTATATACCTTTGCTAAAATAGATGCTGCTGCTATAGATGCTGACTTTGCATCACCCTTTATTACAGATTTATTAGGAATATTAATTCCTTTTATTAAATAACCATCTGATAAAATAAGATTAGGCTTTATTTTCATAGATGTGCAAGCTTCTAAAAATATCTTATTATTACAATAAGATATTCCTTTTTTATCTATTTCTTCATTTGAGCTTTCCGATATATGATATGCCAATGCTTTTTCCTTTATAAGTTCTGCTAATTCTTCTCTTTTCTTTTCTGATAATTTTTTAGAGTCATTTAACCAAAGTATAAGCTCATCATCAATTATATTTAAATCTAATATAACTGCGCAAGATACTATAGGACCTGCAAGTGGACCTCTTCCGACTTCATCAACTCCTGCTATAAACTGATAATTTCCAAATCCTTTATCAAAGTTATACATATTTTTTACTCTTTGAATTTCTTTGATTATTTTTTCCTTTTGCTTAAATAATTTATCCGCTAAAGATTTAACATTTTTTCTCTCATCCAAGTAAAGTTTATCTATTAAATATCTTATTTCATCATTGTTTTTTTCTTCAAATATATTAATATCATCTATATAAGATTTTATTTCTTTATAACTTAATGATTTAATATCATTGTTTAATAAATTCATTAACTTACTCTCCCATTACTTCTTCATTTGGCAGTTCAAGTGAGATATTACCTATTTTACCACCTCTAAATTCATCTAAAAGAATTACAGCTATTCTATTATAATCTATTTCTCCACCTTTAATTAAACAACCTCTTCTTCTTGCTATGCTATTTAAGGTCTCAAGAGGGTCTTCATTTATTTCATCAATCTTATATCTATCTTTTAATTTATTTCCATAAAAGACTTGAAGTCTTTTTACCAAATTATATGCAAGCTCTTCTACATCCATTATTTCATCTTTAATAGCACCTGTAAATGCTAAGTTAAGAGCAGTTTTTTCATCCTCAAATTTAGGCCATAAAACTCCGGGCGTATCTAACATCTCAATATCCATTTTGGTTTTTATCCATTGTTTACTCTTTGTAACTCCAGGTCTATCTCCAGTCTTTGCTATATTATTTTTGGCCATCTTATTTATAAAAGTAGATTTACCTACATTTGGTATTCCTACTACCATAACTCTCATTTGTATCTTTACTAAGCCTTTAGCCTTTAATCTATCATGTTTTTCCTTAAGCAATAAATCTAAAGTTGGTTTAATTTGATTTAATCCCTTTCCATTTAGACAATTTACTTCTATTACTCTTACATTTTCTGAGGATAAATAATTCATCCACATTTTTGTCACTTTAGCTTCTGATAAATCGCTCTTATTTAAAAGTATTACTCTCGGTTTTCCTTCACAAAGCTTATCTATATCTGGATTTGCAGAACTTCTTGGTATTCTAGCATCTCTTATTTCAATTATCGCATCCACTAGCTTTAAATTTTCTTTTATTTCTCTTTGAGTTTTTTTCATATGTCCTGGAAACCAATTAATTGTAGGCATATTAAAATTCCTCCCTATCTATTTTACTATTTGTATTATATCCACTTGCATCATGTATATATCAATCTTTAAAAGTTTAATTTTTATAAAATCTTTTCCTTTAAAGTAAAAAGGTTGACATATATAAATTCCCTTATTTTCTAACTTCACTTCAAATTAATATAAACTTATATATACCTTGACAATTAAACGCAGGAAATTATAAAAAGTTGTTAAAAGAATAGACCTTTTATAATTTCTTAAAAATAAGAAAAAGGGACTTATAAAAGTCCCTTACTTAATCATTAGATAATATATTATCTAACGTTTAATTCTTTAACTTTAGCAGCTTTACCTACTCTATCTCTTAAGTAGAATAACTTAGCTCTTCTAACTTTACCTTTTCTTGAAACTTCCATTCTATCAATGATTGGAGAGTTCATTGGGAAAGTTCTTTCTACTCCAGTTCCGTAAGCAACTCTTCTTACAGTGAAAGTTTCTCTTAATCCACCGTTTTGCTTCTTAATAACTGTTCCTTCAAACATTTGTATTCTTTCTCTTGTACCTTCTTTAATTTTAACGTAAACTTTAACAGTATCTCCTACGTTGAAATTTGGAAGATCACTTCTCATTTGTTCTGCTTCAATAGCTCTTATTATTTCGTTCATTGTGTAGTCCCTCCTTAAATTTATATTAGACGTTCTTAACAAACACTTGACAGAGGACCGCCCGTACTAACACAAAGGTTATTTTAACATAAGTTATGTTATATTTCAATAATTTATTTGTATTTTTCTAGTATTTTTTTATCTTCTTTAGTCAAAAGTATTTTATCATATAAATCTTTTCTTTTTCTTTTAGTTATTATTAGAGCTTGAGCTCTTCTCCATTTTCTTATATTTTCATGATGACCCGAAAGTAGTACTTCTGGTACTTTATCTCCCTCAAATTCTTCTGGTCTTGTATATTGTGGATACTCAAGTAATCCATCTGAAAATGATTCATCCATATAACTTTCTTCTTTACCTAAAACACCATTTTTTAACCTTAAAATTGAATCTATCACAGGAACAGCTGCCATTTCACCACCAGTTAATATAAAATCTCCTAATGATATTTCTAAATCTATATGTTTATATACTCTTTCATCAATTCCTTCATAATGACCACATATAAATATTAGTTCATCTTCTTTAGATAACTCTTTAGCAATATCTTGATTAAAAGTTTTACCTCTAGGGCCTAAAAAAATAACTTTCCCTTTATTATTTTTTTTACAATATCTTATAGAATCTACTAATGGTTGAGGAGTCATTACCATTCCAGCTCCTCCACCATAAGGATAATCATCTACTTTTTTATGCCTACTCAATGTAAAATCCCTTATATTTATTGCATCTATTTCTACAAGTTTTTTTTCTTTAGCTTTCCCTATTATACTGTGATTAAATATATCAAACATTTCAGGAAATAATGTAAGAATATTAATCCTCATCTTGCCATTCTCCTACTGGTTTAATTATTATTTTTCTATTATCTATATTTATATCTGTAACAATTTCTAATAATACAGGAATTAATAATTCTTTAGGTTTTCTTATCCAATAAACATCATTATTCTTTGTTTGTATTACATCATAAACTTCCCCCAAAGATTTACCACTTGTATCATAAACATTACATCCTATTATATCTGCAATATAATATGTATCTTCTTCTAATGGAACTGCATATTCTCTTGGAATTTCCATATATTTATTTTTATATTTTTCTGCTTCTTCTATAGAATCAATTCCTTCTATTTTCACTATTACCCTATCTTTTTGAAATTTACAACCTTGAATTTTTCTTTCTACTCCATCTATTAATACAAAATCTAAATCATTATATCTTTTGGGATCATCAGTTAAAGCTATAACTTTTACTTCTCCTTTTAATCCATGAGTATTTACTATTTTTCCAACTCTTAAAATATCCCTCATTTTTTGCACCTCTTTTTATTAAATTATTTATTTTAATTTATCTATTTAGCTTAGTATTGTCCATATATACTAAAGTTAAAACACTACTTTAAACTCAGTATATTTAATATTTCTAATATTTCTATAATCCTTAGTAGATACATTAGAAATACTACAATTAATTTATTTATCTATGTCTTTATTTATAGTAATTGTATGTTTAAAAAGAGTTAGGATTACCCTAACTCTTTACATCAATAATTTCAACTACTACTTTTTTGTCTTCTTTCATTGCTGCTGCTTTTATAACAGTTCTAATAGCTTTAGCTATTCTTCCCTGCTTACCAATTACTTTTCCCATATCTGCAGGAGCAACCTTTAGTTCCAGAATAATTGATTGCTCTCCTTGGATTTCATTTACATGAACTTCATTTGGATTCTCTACAAGAGATTTAGCTATAATTTCAATTAATTCCTTCATAAACACCTGTAATTACATTAATTACAGAGTTCACCTCCTAAAAATTACTTATTTAATCCTGCTTGAGCAAAAAGTCTCTTAACTACATCTGTAGGTTGAGCTCCATTTTGTACCCATTTAGTAGCTTTTTCTTCATTGATTTTAACTTCAGCTGGTTCAGTTAAAGGATTGTAATATCCTATTTCTTCGATGAATCTACCATCTCTTGGTGCTCTTGAATCAGCAACTACTATTCTATAGAAAGGAGCTTTTTTAGCACCCATTCTTCTTAATCTGATTTTTACTGCCATGTATTTCACCTCCTTTTAAAGTGTGTATTTTTATATTAACTCATAAAAGGTAATTTACCAAAAAAACCTTTTTTAGATTTCTTTTGAAATGATTTCATTTGTTTCATTTGCTTTCTCATCATATCAAAGCCCTTAATGAGTTTATTAACTTCTTGCAATGATGTTCCTGAACCCTTAGCAATTCTCTTTTTTCTTGAAGATGATCCAGCTATTAGCTTTGGATTTCTTCTTTCTTTTGGAGTCATTGAATGGATTATAGCTTTTACTCTACCTAATTGTTTTTCACCAGCATCAAAATCTATATCCTTCATTTCCTTTGGCATTCCAGGAAGCATTTCCATTATTTTGCTTAAAGACCCAAGCTTTTTCATTTGTTCCATAGCTGTCAAATAATCTTCATAAGTAAAATCATTTTCCATCATTTTTGAACTTAATTCTTGTGCTTCTTTATCGTCAAAGGCTTGCTGAGCTTTTTCTATTAGTGAAAGAACATCTCCCATTCCTAATATTCTTGAAGCCATTCTATCTGGATAGAAAACTTCAAAATCACTCATTTTTTCACCTACACCAATAAACTTAATTGGTTTTTCAGTAATATGTCTAATTGATAAAGCGGCTCCACCTCTTGTATCACCATCTAGCTTTGTTAATATAACTCCTGATACATCTAATGAATCATTAAAACTTTCTGCAACATTTACAGCATCTTGGCCTGTCATTGCATCTACTACAAGTAATATTTCTTGAGGTTTTACTTCTTCCTTTATAGATTTAAGTTCTCCCATAAGATTTTCATCTATATGAAGTCTACCAGCTGTATCTATTATTATTACATTATTCCCATTTTCCCTAGCATGAACTATACCGGCTTTAGCAATATCAACAGGATTAACTTTATCTCCCATTTGGAAAACCGGAATATCTATTTGCTTTCCAACTACCTCTAATTGTTTAATAGCTGCTGGTCTATATATATCACATGCTACTAGAAGAGGTCTCTTATTTTGTTTTCTAAGTTGTAATGCAAGCTTTCCACTCATAGTAGTTTTACCTGCTCCTTGCAAGCCAACCATCATTATTATTGTTGGACCTACAGAGTTAAATTCTAATTTGCTTTCACTACCTCCCATAAGATCAGTAAGTTCATCGTTAACAATTTTTATAACTTGTTGAGCTGGAGTTAAGCTTTCTAAAACCTCATTTCCAACACACTTTTCACTGACACTTGAAATAAACTTTTTAACAACTTTAAAGTTAACATCAGCTTCAAGTAACGCAAGTTTTACTTCTCTCATGGCCTCTTTTATATCTTTTTCAGTTAGCTTTCCTTTGCCCTTAAGCTTTTTGAAAGCTTCCTGCAATTTATCTGATAAACCTTCAAAAGCCACGTTAAACCCTCCTATGATTTTATAAATCTTTTAATATACTTTTATATTTATTATAGTCCTCTTCAGAAATTGAATATTTATCTTTTATTTCTTCAAGAAAACTTATAATTATCTTTTCTTGACTAAAACTTTTTTTAAGTAAATTAAGTTTACTTTCATAGGATAGAAACTGTTTATAACATCTCTTTATTAAATCATGGATCGCTTGACGACTTGTGTTATTCAATTCAGCAATTTCAGCTAAGGATAAATCCTCATTATAATAAAGCTCCATAATTTTATACTGTTTTTCTGTTAGTAATGAACCGTATAAATCCATTAATAATGAAATCTCAACCCTATCTTCCATTTCATCACCTTACCCACAAAAGAGATTTTAACAAAACAATTCTATGCTGTCAAGTATTTTTACTTAACACCCTACAAAAATTTAAAATTAAAAATGTAGAATGTAGAATTAAGGAAATAACTTAACTTTGCTAAGTTATAGATTTTAATGAAATTCAGCAAAAGCTGAATTTCCGCCTTAATTTTACACTTTTCATTTTACATTCTTCTTTCTAGAACAGTGCTTCTGCAAATCCTTCTGCATCAAATTCTTGAAGATCTTCTATGCCTTCTCCTACGCCTATATATCTAACAGGTATATTTAATGTATTTTTAATAGAAATTACAACTCCACCCTTTGCAGTTCCATCTAATTTAGTTAATATTATACCATCTATAGGGCAAGCCTCCATAAATTGTTTTGCTTGAACTACTGCATTTTGTCCTGTTGTTGCATCTAAAACCAATAAGGTTTCTTTGTGCGCATTACTAAATTCTCTATCTATTATTCTACCTATTTTTGATAACTCATCCATAAGATTTTTCTTGTTATGAAGTCTTCCTGCTGTATCGCATATTAATAAATCTATATTTCTTGACTTTGCTGCATTTACAGCATCAAAAACTACCGCTGCTGGATCAGAACCTTCCATATGTTTTATTATATCAACTCCTGCCCTTTGGCTCCATACTTCCAATTGATCTATAGCAGCTGCTCTAAATGTATCTGCTGCTGCAAGTAACACTTTTTTACCTTCTTGCTTGTTTTTTGCTGCAAGTTTTCCTATTGAAGTAGTCTTACCTACTCCGTTTACACCTATAACTAATAATATTTCTTTATCACTAGTTTTACTTTCTTCTTTTTCTTCTGTACCTTCTAAAAGAATATCTCTTATTACAGATTTTAATGCTGGATAAACTTCATTTGGGTCATTAATTTTTTCTTTTCTTATCTTTGCTTTTAATCTATCTATAATTTCTATTGTTGTATCCATTCCTATATCAGACATAACTAAAATTTCTTCTAGCTCTTCATATAAGTCCTCGTCTATAGTAATAGCTAATTTTAATGTTTCATTTATTTTATCAGTTAAAGCATTTTTAGTCTTTGAAAGTCCTGATTTTAAATTATCAAATATTTTTCCAAATATAGCCATAATTTACCTCCTAATTATCTTTACTTAAGTCAACTGAAACTACCTTTGATACTCCTTTTTCCTCCATAGTTACTCCATACATAATATCACTTGCTTCCATAGTTCCTTTTCTATGAGTAATTACTATGAATTGAATATTTTCAGAGAATTGTTTCAAGAATTCTGCATACCTATATACATTTGCATCATCCAAAGCTGCTTCAATTTCATCTAATATACAAAATGGTGTTGGCTTCATTTTCAATATCGCAAATAATAATGCAATTGCTGAAAGTACTTTTTCTCCACCTGACATTAGATTTATATTTTGAAGTTTTTTACCTGGTGGCTGAACATTTATTTCTATATTAGCTGTAAGTTCATCACCTTCACCTAAAATAAGTTCTGCTGTTCCCCCTTTAAATAAATCTTTAAAAGTTTCGTTAAAGTTTGCATTAAGTACTTTAAAATTTTCTCTAAAAAGCTCTTGCATTTTTGTAGTCATTTCATTAATAACTGTCGTAAGTTCATCTTTTGCTTTATTTAAATCTTCTTCTTGCGACGACATAAATTCATATTTTTCACAAACTTCTTCATATTCTACAATTGCCGCTAGATTTACGGTTCCAAGAGCTGTGATTTGAGACTTTAATTTAAATATTTCATCTCTAACTTTTGAAACATTCTCTATCTCTAATGCAATTTCTATAGCTTCTGCTAAAGTTAAACTTAGCTCTTCATTTAACCTCTTATAATTATTTTCTCTTTCACTTTCTATTTTAGCATATGATATTTCTCTTTTACTTAATTCATTTTCTAATACTCTTAATATTTCTATTAACTCATTAGCTTCCCCATCTCTTATTTTTAACTTATCTTTTAAAGTTATTCTTTTAATATCGTCAGATTTAAATATATTCTCAAGATTATTTAATCTATTATTAATTTCATTAATTAAATTTATATCTTTATCTATTTGATTTCTTAAAGAAATTATAGTACTTTCTCTTTCTTTGTTTTCTAATTTAAACTTCAATATTTTTTCTTCTTTTTCTCTCTCTTCTTTTTCTTTTCTTTTAAGCTCAGATTCTTTTCCATAAACAACTTCATCTAATGCTGCCTTGTTTATTTTAATTTGTATAGATTCATCTTTTAATTTATCAAACTTCTCTTTCTTTTCTTTTAATAAATCTTCATAAGATAAAATATTATCTCTATTTTTTTATTATTTATCTCTAGATTTTTTAATGATTCCTCTTTATTTTTTATTTCTTCTTTTAATTTATTTAAATTTTCATTGTTTAAAGAAATTTCTTTTTTTGAAACTTCAAAAGAATTTCTAAGTTTAACTCCTTCATTTTCTAAGGACTTTATTTCACTTTCAAATCTTGTTATATCGATTGTCTTCCCATGAACTTCATCACTTTTATTTAAATTTTCCTCATCTATTAATTTTACTTCTTCTTTTATCTTATTTAAATAATCATATTCTAAAGAATATCTATCTTTACTTTCCATTATACTTTTTTGCAACTCTTGAAGTTCTCTTCTTCTTCCTAATATACTTGAATTGTTTTTCTTATAAATACTTCCTCCCGTAAGAGCTCCACCAGCTAATTACCTCTCCATCTAATGTAACTATCTTAAGCTTATAATTACCAATCCTTGATATCTTTAAAGCAGATTCCATATCTTTAGCAATTATTGTTTTACCTAATGAATAATCAATTACTTCTTTAAATTTACTATCAAAACTAATCAAATCAGATGCTAGTCCTAAAAAACCTGAAATGTCTTTTATATTATTAGATATATTTAATCTATTTCCCTTAATAATATTTAAAGGTAAAAAAGTTGCTCGTCCTAAAGAATTTTTCTTGAGATACTCTATTAATAGCTTTGCAGTATTTTCATCATCAGTTATTATATTTGAAATAGCTCCCCCTAAAGATATTTCTATAGCAGTTTCATATTCCTTGTTGACACTAAATACTTCACCCAACACCTTAGTACCTTTTCCATATGCTATTTGTCCATTTTCTATTCTTTCCATTAATCTTTTTACAGAGAGTTGATAACCTTCATAGCTTTTTTCTAAGTCTTTTAAAGTGGTTAATTTCCCTTCTAAAGTATTTATGTTTTTAGATATTTCCCTTATAATATTTTCTTTTTTTGTTATATCGCCAATTAAACTTGAAAGCCTTTTCTTATTTTCAATTATAATATTTCTTAAATTTTCTCTTTCTTTTTGAGTTTCTTCTATATTTTTTCTTAATCCTATAATTGTGGCTAAGTTAATACTTATATTTCCTTCTAAAGTCTTTAAAGTATTCTCACCATTTAATCCTAACTCTTCTTTATTTAGTATTTCTTTATTTAATAAAGAAATACTATTATTGGTTTCTGAAATCTTTCTTAATAACTCAAATTCTTCATTTTTGAAATACTCTATTTCTCTTTCTATTCTTTGAATTTCTTTTTTTAAATCATATATTTCATTTTCCAACCTCTTAATATCATTTTCTTTTTGAAGTTGCTCCTGTATTTTTTCCTCAAGTTCTTTAGCTATATTCTCTTTTTCTTTTTTAGAATCTTCTAAATTATCTTCTAAATTCTTTATTTCCTCTAAATCTTTTTCTATTATTTCTTCTAGATTTTTAATTCTTTCTTTAAGTATTTCTATATTATTTAGACTTTGATTTACTTCCTCCTTTTTAATATAATATTCACTTTTTTCTTGACTATTTTTATTCTCTAATTCTTCTATTTTTACTTCTAAATCTAAAACTTCTTCTTTATATATTTTTAATTTATTTCTTTTAGTTTCTATGTCACATTTTTTATTACTTATTTCTTCACTTATGTTATTAATATCTTTATCTATTCTTTTTATATTATCAACTAAAACAGAAACTTCTTTAACTTTAAGATCTTCTGCTAGAAGTTTGTACTTTAAAGCCTTTTCTCTTTCTACTTTTAATGGCTCAATTCTTTCTTCATAAGTTGAGATTATATCTCTTATCCTAATTAAATTATTTTCTGTATTGGCTAGTTTTCTTTCTGCTTCCTCTTTTCTTGACTTAAATTTAACTATACCTGCTGCTTCTTCTAGTAAGGCTCTCCTATCTTCTGCTTTTCCACTTAATATAGCTTCTATTTTACCTTGTCCAATAAGCGAGTATCCTTCCTTGCCTATTCCTGTATCCATAAACAAGCTATTAATATCTTTTAATCTACACTTTTGATTATTTATTAAATATTCGGTTTCTCCAGATCTAAATATTCTCCTTGTTACTGTTACTTCAGAGTAATCAGTATCTAATGAATTATCTGAGTTATCTAACGTAAGTGAAACCTGAGCTAGTCCAACCGGTTTTCTAAATTGAGTTCCTGCAAAAATGACATCTTCCATTTTCCCACCCCTAAGGGTTTTTACACTTTGTTCTCCAAGAACCCAACGAACTGAATCAGATATATTACTTTTCCCACTACCATTTGGTCCTACTACTGCTGTTACTCCCTTTTTAAACTTTAATTGGGTCTTGTCTGCAAAAGATTTAAACCCTCTTATTTCTATGGATTTTAAAAACATAGATGCACTCCTTATCTATATCAATGATACTAATAGACTCATTGAAAACATGATTGCTAAAATTATAGTAATTATATATATCATTTTTTGTCTCGTTTGTTTTTTCATAATTACCACTCCTATTCTTATTTAAGTTTATAGTAAAGATAGTAAAATATCAATAATAAGGTAGGCAAAATCTTGCCTACCTTATATACTAACCTTTTCTATTCTTTTTAGTACGATAATATTAACATTCCCTCTGTTTATCTTATCTTTGGTAGTAACTGCTATTTTCCCATTATGATTATATTTTAAGTTATTAAAATACACTTTCTTATTTGCGTAAAGCTTGCTTAAATCCTTTGAATTTATTTCTATTATAATATCTTCATCTATATTTATAGATGATTTTATTTTATCACAAAGCAAGCTGCCTTCCACTAACTCTCTAAAAGCTGGATGGAAAGGTCCATCTATAATATCTTTGCCCCAAGTAATATTTTCTGTTGGTTGAAGACCAATCCTAATTATATTAACATTTGCCTCTTTATATAATTTGTATAATTCTTTAGATACACAAACAGCTTCTTCTAAGGAATATGGAGTATACTCTCCTCTTTTATACATTTCTTCCATAGGTGTATCTTTTATCACTAATGATGGGTATATTCTACATATATCTGGTTCCATTTCTATTGATTTTTTTACAGTTTCAATATCCTTTTCAAAATTATCTCCTGGTAATCCTGGCATTATTTGATGCCCTAATGTAATTTTATATTCTTTTATAAGCCTAGAAGCTCTTTTCACATCTTCTGAACTATGACCTCTTCCAGATAACCTTAATACTTCATCATTCAATGATTGAACTCCTAGCTCAATTATATCTACTTTATATTCTTTTAAGTAATCTAATATGTATTTATTTATTGCATCAGGTCTTGTAGACATTCTAATTTTATCTATATAACCTTTTTCCTTATATTCTTTTGCAACAGATAATAATTCCTTTTGTTTATTTATATCTATTGCTGTAAATGTTCCTCCAAAAAAAGATATTTCAATAGTTGAATTATTATGGTCTATTGTTTTAATATACTCTTCTACTGTCTTTCTTACATCTTCATCTGTCACTTCTTTATTAACAGCTCTAGCTATTTTATCTTGATTACAAAATACACATTGATGGGGACAGCCCTGATGAGATACAAATATAGGTATTATATAATGCTTTTTACTCATTAGATTCCTCCAAAGCTCGTAGTGCCTCTTTAGCTGCATTTTGTTCTGATTCTTTTTTACTATATCCTTCACCTTTACCATATTCCTTATCTTCTATTATAACTGAAGTAAAGAATTTTCTTCTATGAGGAGGTCCTTCATACTTAAGCAATTCATATACTATTGATACTTCGCCTGATTTTTGCATTTCTTCTTGAAGTTTTGTTTTATAGTCTAGCACTATACTATTATTAATTGCTTTATCTATTATTTCTTTAAAATGACCGATTATATAATCCTTAACAAATTCAAGGCCCTTATCTAAATAAATTCCTGCAATTAAAGCTTCTACGGCATCTGCTATTATAGATACTCTTTCTCTTCCCCCCGTTAGCTCTTCTCCTCTACTTATCCTTATAAAATATCCTAAATTTAATTTTTTACCAATTTCATAAAGTGAATTTTCACAAACTATTAAGCTTCTTATTTTTGTTAATTCACCTTCACTTTTGTTTTTATAATTTAAAAATAAATATTCAGTAATACATAACTGTAGTATTGAATCTCCTAGAAATTCAAACCTTTCATTATATTCTTGATCTTTATGTTGATTAGCATAAGAACTATGAGTTAATGCAACCTTTAAAAGAGTAGGCTCATTAAAGGTTAGTCCTATATTTTCCTCAACTTCTTTTATATTAAACTTCGCCATTTTATACACTCCTTGAAGTTTATTCTTCAATTTGCTTTTTAACAAAATATCTTTAATAGAGCAAATTCAAGAATAAACCAAATTATATCATAATTTTTAAATATAAAATCCCGCATTAAAGCGGGATTATACTACTCTTCAACATGATTCTTTAAATACTTAACTACATCTCCAACAGTTTTAAAGTTTTCTGCTTCTTCATCTGGGATTTCTGTGTCTAATTCATCTTCTAAAGCCATCATAAGTTCAACTAAATCTAATGAATCTGCATTTAAATCTTCAACGAATGAAGAGTCCATTGTTATATCATCTTCGTTAATGCTTAATTTCTCAGCTATTATTTCTCTAACTTTTTCAAACATCTAATTCACCTCCTACATACATCATTTAGATAATATTATATATTATTTATCTAGTCAATATGCATATTGGTATAATTATATATTATTTTGAAGTTCTTCTTTTATTTTTTCTAATACTTTATTCTCATAAAAAGTTTTTGTTTGTCTTATAGCATTTTTAAAAGCCTTTCCATCTGAGCTTCCATGAGCTTTTATACAAATACCCTCAACGCCTAAAAATGGTGCTCCACCATATTCTTTATAATCAAATTTTGTTTTTAATGCTTTAAAAACAGGACTTAAAAGACCTGCACCAACTTTTCTCATTATTCCTCCAGATAAAATCTCTTCTTTTATCATTCCTAATAATGTTGAAGCTACACCTTCATACATTTTTAACAAAGTATTTCCTACAAAACCATCGCAAACTAAAACATTTACATCACCTTTTGATGTATCTCTTGGTTCTACGTTGCCAACAAAATTCAAACTAATTTCTTCTTTTAATAGCTTGTGAGCATTTTTAGTTAACTCATTACCCTTTTCTTCTTCTGCTCCTATATTAACTAGCCCTATTGAAGGTTCTGCTTTGCCCAATACTCCTTGATAATACACCTTGCCCATCTTAGCAAATTGTAATAAATAGTTAGGCTTACAATCTACATTTGCCCCAGCATCTACTATCATAAAGCTACCATTTCTACCTGGCATAATTGGAGCAAGTGCTGGTCTTTCTACGCCCTTTATTCTTCCAACTATAAGTGTACAGCCAGCCAAAAATGCCCCTGTACTACCTCCTGATATAATTGCATCACATTCTTTTTCTTTTACAAGTCTTAATGCTTTGCATATACTTGAATCTTTTTTCTTCTTTAAAGCCATTACTGGATGTTCATTTGGAGAAATAACTTCTCTTGCATCAACTATATTAATTAGCTTTTCATCATATTGGTATTTCTTTAGCTCTTCTTCTATTTGCTCTTTAGGCCCAGTTATATAATATTCTATTCCTTTGTATTCCTTTAAAGCCTGTATAACACCTTCTATTACAGCCTTAGGTGCATTATCTCCGCCCATGCCATCTATAGCTATCTTCATAATACCATTCGCCCCTTTTCTTTATATATAAAGAAAAGAAAGTCATTAGACTTTCTTTATTCTTCTACTGAAGCAACTACTTCTTTACCTTTATAGAAGCCACAATTCTTGCAAACTCTGTGAGCTAGCTTCATTTCGTGACATTGTGGACACTCAACTATTCCAGGTAAGCTCGCCTTAAAAGTTTGAGCTCTTCTTGAATTTCTCTTTGCTCTATATGTTTTTCTAGCAGGATTTCCCATTACTACACCTCCTTATTTCCAAACAACTCTTGTAACTTTGCCAGTCTTAAGTCTACATCATTTGTCTCACATTGACAAGAACCTTCATTAAGATTTTTACCACATTGGTAGCAAAGTCCCTTACAGTCATCTGTGCAAAGTCTCTTAATAGGTAAGGTTGAAATAATAACATTTTCAACTATTTTAGTAATATCTAAAGTATCACTATCTACAAAAATAATTTCCTCATTTTCTTGAAGTTCCTTATTATTTGTAAACCTTTCTTCTATATCAATATCTATTGGATAGATAAAGGCCTCTAGGCATCTTGAACAGTTTAATTTTAATTTTGTCTTTATTGAAGCTTTTAAAGTTAAAACATCTCCAATAGAAATTAGATCTCCAACTAAATTTATAGCTTCTATAGCTTCTATTTGATCTCCATCAAAAGAAAGTGGAGCTAATTCATATGTTACATTTATTTCTTTTTTTCTTTTCTTAGATGAAATTAAGTCTGAAAATTGTATAATCATATGTATTTGCTCTAGACTAAGTCCTCATATCCTTTAGGATACATTATACACATTATGTGTATAGCTTGAGCAAAGCTTCATTTCACTCCTTAGATAAATATTTGCCGAATAAACACAATTTATTATATAAAGTGCACCATTAAAAGTCAAGTAATTTATTGTAAATTACTTAACTAATAATTATGCACTCAAAAATATATCTATTGAATATTACAATTTCTATAAATTACTTAATTAATTCAAGAGTATCTCTTGCAATAACTAATTCTTCATTAGTTGGTATAACAAAAGCTTTTACCTTACAATCAGCTTTTGATATTTCTCTTAATTTTCCTCTAACATTATTTTTCTCAGTATCTATTTCTACACCTAAGAATTCTAATCCTTTTAAGATTGATTCTCTAGTTTCTGGCCCATTTTCTCCAACTCCAGCAGTAAATACAATAGCATCAACTCCACCCATAATAGCAGCGTATGATCCAATTGTAGCCCTTACCTTATATTCAAATATAGAAAGTGCTAATTTAGCTCTATGTATGCCTTCCTTAAAAGCAGCATCTTCAATATCTCTAAAATCTGAACTGATTCCTGATATTCCAAGAACTCCTGATTTTTTATTTAGTAAATCATTAACCTCATCTATTGATAAACCTTCTTCTTTCATTAAGAAAGTTACTATAGCAGGATCTATATTTCCACTTCTTGTTCCCATAGCAACACCTTCAAGTGGGGTAAAGCCCATTGATGTATCAATAGAAACACCATCTTTAACAGCACATAAACTTGCACCATTTCCTAAATGACATGTAACTATCTTTAAGTCTTTTATATCTCTTCCCATAACTTCTGCCACCTTTTGAGAAACATATTTATGAGAAGTCCCATGGAATCCATATTTTCTTATGCCATGCTTTTTATATAAATCATATGGAAGTGCATATAAATATGATTCTTCTGGCATTGTTCCATGAAATGCAGTGTCAAATACTACTACCATTGGAGTATTTGGCATTAGTTCTTCACAAGCTTCTATTCCTATCATATTTGCAGGATTGTGAAGTGGTGCTAATTTAAAGCATTGTTTTATATACTCTTTAACTTCTTCATTAACAATTACTGAGTTTTTATACTTTTCTCCACCATGAACAACTCTGTGTCCAACTGCTGATATTTCATCCATTGATGAAATTACTCCATGCTCACTATCTACTAAAGTATCTAAAACTAGCTTTATAGCAACTTTATGATCCTCCATTGGTTGTTTAACTATATACTTATCTCTGCCTTCAACCTTTTGAGTTAAAACTGAACCTTCAATTCCTATTCTTTCCACTAACCCTTGAGCTAATGCCTCTTCAGTAGTCATATCTATTAATTGGTATTTAAGCGATGAACTACCGCAATTAATTACTAATACTTTCATTTGTTATACTCCTTCCTAACAGTTATTATTTTTGAGATTGTGCTTGAACTGCAGTTAATGCAACAACATTAACTATATCATCAGAACTACATCCTCTTGATAAATCATTTATTGGTTTTGCAAAACCTTGGCACATAGGTCCTATAGCCTCTGCATTTGCAAATCTTTGAACTAACTTATATCCTATATTTCCACTTTGTAAATCTGGGAATATTAATACATTAGCTTTACCTGCCACATCACTATTTGGAGCTTTCTGAGATGCTACCTTGTCAACTATAGCCGCATCTAATTGCAACTCACCATCTATTAATAAATCTGGTCTTAATTCCTTTGCAAGTTCTGTAGCCTTTCTAACTTTATCAACCATTTCGTGATCTGCGCTTCCCATTGTTGAAAATGATAACATAGCTACTCTTGGTTCTATCTTACAAAGATTTTTAGCTGTATCTGCTGTAGCTATTGCTATTGCTGCTAACTGCTCATAAGTTGGGTTCGGATTAACTGCACAGTCTGAGAATAAAAGCATCCCTTCTTCTCCATATTTTGAACCTGGTACCATCATTATGAAGAAACTTGATACAACAGATACTCCTGGTGCAGTTTTTATTATTTGTAGTCCCGGTCTAAGTAAATCTCCTGTAGTATGTATAGCACCAGAAACCATTCCATCAGCATCATCTAATTTAACCATCATAGTTCCAAAATACAATGGATCTCTTACTATTTTTTCAGATTTTTCTAAAGTCATTCCTTTACTTTTTCTTAATTCATAAAACTCATTAACATAAGTTTGTAATCTTTCTGAAGTGTTTGGATCGACTATTTCGATTCCTTCTAAGTTCACTCCTAGTTCTTTTGCTTTTTCATTTATTTTGTTTTTATCTCCAACTAGAACTGGATAAGCTAAACCAAGTTCTTCGATCCTTTGTGCAGCAACTAGTGTTCTTTCCTCATCACCTTCTGGAAGAACTATTCTTCTTTTATCAGCCTTTGCTGCATCCCATAATTTATTCATAAGTTCCATAATAATTACTCCTTTCAAAAAGATACGGACTCATCTTCATATATTAATATACTCCTAAATAACTATAACTTTCAACATAAAAATATACGAAAGATTTAATTCTTTATATTATAAATATTCTGAATACTTTTGCTTGTCCGTAATCCTTCTCCTTTATATTAGTCTTTTATTAAATTTTTATTATGTTATAATGATTTTATATTTCCCATTAAGGAGTGTATTTATGAATATAACAGGAATAATAACGGAGTATAATCCTTTTCACAATGGTCATCTTTACCATTTAGATTCTGCAAAAAGAGAAACAAATTGTGATGGTATAGTTTGTATAATGAGTGGTAACTTCGTTCAAAGAGGTGAGCCAGCATTAATAGATAAATGGAAAAGAGCTGAAATGGCTATTTTAAATGGAGTTGATTTAGTTTTAGAATTACCAACTTTTTATGCTTTATCTTCTGCTGAATTTTTTGCAAGAGGTTCAGTATATATTCTTGATTCAATTAATGTAATCAATAACATTTTTTTTGGAAGTGAATGTGGAGATATCAACTTATTAACTAAAATTGCTAAAATATTAACAGATGAATCTAATGAATTAAAGTTAGAGATTAAAGAAAATCTAAAAAAAGGAATGACTTATGCTAAGGCTCGAGAACTTTCTTTAATAAAAATTTTAGAAGATGACTCTTTGAAAGAAATTTTATCAAATTCAAATAATATCTTAGGAATAGAATATATAAAGGCTTTAATTCTTTTGAATAGTTCAATTAAACCTTTAACTTTAAAAAGAGAAGGCGCTAAATATAATGATAAAGAACTAAATAGTCTCTTTTCTTCCGCTACTAGTATAAGAGAAAGTCTTAAAAACAATTTATCTTTAGATAATTTAAAAAATTATATTCCAAGTGTTTCATTAAATATGTTATACACTTTAAAAGATAAAAACTATCCTTTTGTCTTTGAAAAAGATATGTATGAATATATTAAATATAAACTCATTACAAATTGTATAGATTTTAACAATCTTTTTGAAATAAAAGAAGGCTTAGATAATAAATTCTTAAAAGAAATATATTACAGCACATCTTATGAAGATTTAATATTTAGAGTAAAAAGTAAAAGATATACTTATACCAAAATTTCTAGATTAATGTCTCAGATATTTTTATCTTTAGATAGATATTCTTTTAAAGATTTAATAAATCCAGATAATCTTTACGCTAAAGTTCTTGGATTTAATGATAATGGTCGTCTTATATTAAAGGAAATGAAGAAAAAATCAAAAATCCCCATTATAACAAAGGTTTCCAAAAACATAAATAATCCTCTTTTAAATCTAGATATTCAAGCTACTAAAGCATATTCAATATTAAATAATAAAGTGAATCCACTAAATGATTATTTAATGTTACCTATAATAAAAAGTTAATATTAGAAAGCCATAGGCATATAAATACTATATAGGAGGTAAATTTTATGTTTAGTATTTTTATTTTATGGCTTTTAATTTTTTTTCTAGTAGCATTACTTTTAAAACTTTTAGATATTAAGAAAAATTATCTTATTTGTTTCGCAATTACTATATTTATAATTATATTTGTAATAAATCTAGAGGTTAGTATTTCAGCTGCTATAAATGGTACAAAACTTGTTATCACAGCAATATTACCAACAATTTTTCCATTTAGTGTCATATGCAACTTATTAATCTACTATGATGGAATAACCCTTTATTCTAAAATTCTTGGGCCTTTAATTTGTAAACCTCTAGGTCTCTCTAGAAATTGCTCTTTTCCCTTGGCTGCAAGTTTTATATGTGGTTATCCATTAGGAGCAAAATACTCTTCTGACATTTATGAGCTTGGATATATACATAAAAGTGAATATGAAAGACTTTTAAATATAGCATCTAATGCAGGGCCAATTTTTATTTTAGGAGCAGTTGCAACTGCTATGTTATATGATGTAAAACTCGGGTATATTTTATTAATAGCTAATTATTTTTCTATAATTATTGTAGGTTTTTTAACAAGAAGAAATTTAAAATTTAAAGTTTCTTATTCAAATTTAAATAATACTTATAAAGAACTTCCCTTTGGTATTAATCTAAAAAATTCCATTGAAAATGCAGTTGCTACAACTATAAATGTAGGAGCTTTTGTTATAATATTTTCAGTACTAATAAGTATAATAAAAAGCAACACTTATATAAGCATTGCTTTTAAATATTTAGAAGACTTAATTAACTTGCCTGTTGGAACGTTATATAATCTTTTTTTAGGAAGTATTGAATTTACAAATGGATGTAAATTAATCTCTAATTCTAATATATCTATGAATTTAAAATTAAGCATGATGAGCTTTATTTTATCATTTTCAAGCTTATCTGTTATAGCTCAAGTAAGCTCTATAGTAAGTAAAAGTAGTCCTAATATGAAGAAATATATATTTTATAAGTTTATACAAGGATTACTAAGTTTTATAATAACTTTTATTTCAAGTAATATACTTTTAACCTCAGTTCCAACTTCAAATATTATTACAAATGAAAATTATAATATTTATACACTTTATAAATATTTTATTCCTATACTATTGTTTTTTCTATTAACACTATTAATATCTATAACTCTAAAAAGTTTTAAGAAGAAATTACATTCCTCTTAACTCTGAAATATTTTCCTTTATTTTTGACCCTGTGCTACTTAGTTTTTCATCTATCTCTTTTGCTGCTATTTCAAAGGATTTTTGCATATTTTCAATTAGAATATTTCTTTTTTCTTCAATTTCTCGATCTAATTGAGATAAAATTTCTGTTGAATACTCTCTAGATCCAATTCTAATTGCCTTAGCATCTCTTTGTGCTAGGGCAATTATTTCATTAGCTCTTATTTTAGCTTCCTTCACTACATCATGATTTTCAACTTTTTGTTTCATCATTTCTAAAATTTCACTTTTAGTTGATTCATACTCTTTTTGAGCATCTCCAAGTATTCTATCTTTTTCAGTCATTACCCATTGTGCTTTTTTTAATTGATCTGGAAGATAATTTATTACTTGATCTATTACTTCTAAAAATTCCTTTTTATCTACTACACTTTTACCTGTTATAGGTACCTTAGGTGCTGTTTCTATAAGTTCTTCCAAATACTCCAAAAGTTCTATTATATTAACTTCTGTCTTCTCCATACCTTTTCCCCCTCGATAAAACAATTTAAAACTTATCTATAATTTCTGATATTAATTCGTTAGGTACAAGCCCTTCAATATTTCCACCAAATTTAGCAACTTGCTTTACTGAAGATGAACTCACATAAGAATACGCTGAGGAAGTCATCATAAAAACCGTCTCTATATCTGGATTTAATTTCGAATTCATAAGTGCCATTTGAAATTCATATTCAAAATCTGATATTGTTCTAAGACCCTTTAATATAACCTTTGAATTATGTATCTTTGCAAAATCCACTAATAATCCTTCAAAACTTAATACTTCTACGTTTTTTAAATTCTTAGTAACTTTTTTAATTAACTCAACTCTCTCTTCAATATTAAATAAACACTTTTTATCTACATTTACTAATACTGCAACTATAAGTTTATCATAAATCTTAGAACCTCTAGTTATAATATCTAAATGTCCTTTAGTAATAGGATCGAAACTCCCTGGATATACTGCTATATTCATATCTATCACCTTTTTATTTACTCCTCATATTTATAAAAACATACTGTTGTATTTCCATATTTTCTACTTTGTAATAATTTTATATCTTTATATCCTTCGTATATTTCCTCTATAGAATCTATTTTTGTAACTATTATTCCATTTTCCTTCAGCATATTATTTTCTTTTACTATTTTGATTGCTTCTGGAATCATTTCCTTACAATAAGGTGGATCTATAAATATAATATCAAAAGTTATTCCTTTATTGCTTAACATCTTTAAAGCATCATATGAATCCATATTTAATGGAACACAGAAATCTTCAAACTTTAAACTCTTAACATTTTGCTTTAACAAAGGAAATGTAGTATTACTTTTGTCAATTAAATAAACTTCCTTTGCCCCTCTGCTTGCTGCTTCTAAACCAAGACTTCCTGTTCCTGCAAACACATCTATAGCCACAGCATCCGGTATGTATCCTTGAATTATACTAAACATAGCTTCTTTTACTCTGTCTAAAGTTGGTCTAGTTTCCATGGTAGCTGGAGGTATTAATTTTTTCCCTCTTGCTTTACCTGCTATTATTCTCATTTAGTTTCCTCCTTAGGTACTATCATTTCAATTTTATCACAATATTTATTCATATACAATTTTTTTAATTAAAACAAATATATCGACTATATCTTTCAATAGAGTTTGATATTTCTCTACACAATTTTACATGTTCTATTTCATTAGAACTAATTAAATTATTAGCTTCATATCTTGCACATTTTAATATATCTATATCTTCATATATATCTGCAAGAACAAGCCCTATATCTCCACTTTGTCTTATACCAAACATCTCACCTGCTCCTCTGAGCTTTAAATCTTGCTCAGATATATAAAATCCATCTGTTGATTCTACCATTATTTCCATTCTTTTTTTTGTTTTTTGATTTTTTGCATTTCCAATAAGAATACAATAAGATTCATACTCTCCTCTTCCTACCCTTCCTCTTAGCTGATGAAGCTGTGCTAAACCAAATCTCTCCGAATTTTCTATTATCATCATTGAAGCATTTGGTACATTTACTCCAACTTCAATTACAGTAGTTGAGATAATAACTTTAATTTTATCTTCCTTAAACAAATTTATAAGTTCGTCTTTTTCTTTTGGCTTCATTTTGCCATGTAATATTTCTATACTTACATTTTTAAATACATCGTCTTTTAATTCTTCATAAAGTTTTTCAACTGAATTCAATTCCATTTTTTCATTTTCTTCAATTAATGGACAAACTATATAAACTTGCCTTCCTTTTCTTATTTCATCTAAGGCTAGTTTATAAGCTAACATTCTATCATTTTCAGAATAGAATTTTGTAGCTATCTTTTTTCTTCCTGGAGGTAGCTTATCAATAATTGAAACATCTAAGTCTGAGTACATATATAAAGCTAAAGTTCTAGGGATAGGGGTTGCTGTCATAACTAAAACATCTGGTCGTCTTCCTTTGTTTATAAGTTTATTTCTTTGCTCAACGCCAAATCTATGTTGCTCATCTGTAATAACAAGGCCTAAATTAGTAAAATCTACATCCTCTTGTATTAATGCATGTGTTCCTATTACTATAATCGGTTCGCCTGTGGAAATTCTCTCTTTTATTCGTTTCTTTTCTTTTAAGCTAGTACTCCCAGTTAATAATTCAACTTCTACATCAAAAGCTTCTAATATTTTCAAAGTTTCTTTATAATGTTGATTTGCAAGTATTTCTGTTGGAGCCATTAGAGATGCTTGAAATCCATTTTTTATAACATTAAACATTGCTATTATTGCAACTATAGTTTTACCACTACCAACATCACCTTGAACAAGTCTATTCATTGGATAATTACTTTTTTGATTCCTTAATATTTCTCTAACAACTTTAGTCTGTGCCTCTGTTAACTTAAATGGTAATGCTTCTTTTAAATTCGTCAATTGCTTATGCCAATAAAATGAAATCCCATTTTTGTTTCTAAGATTATTTTTTAGTAATAAAAGTTTCATTGAATATGTAAATAGCTCTTGAAACTTTAATCTTACTAGTGCTTTATCTAATTCATTTTTATCTTTTGGAAAATGAATTTCTCTTATTGCTCTATCCAATCCTATCATATTATACTTTTCTAGCATTATTTCTGGTAAATTATCTGTTATAACTATCTCATCTAATATTTGATTTATAAGCTTAGTAATTATTTTATCACTTAAATCACCTTTCAAAGGATATTTAGGTATTATTTCACTTTTCTTCGCGTCTCTACATCCGATAATAGGGTTTATAACTTCTAATAAGTTACCTACTTTTTTAAATTTCCCAACTAACTCATAAGATTCATTTAATCTATAAGAATTTTTTATATATCTTTGATTGAACCATTTTCCAACAACAATGTGTCCTTTATAATCAAACTTTATTGTTGTTATAATTTTCCCTGTTTTGGTTTTTATATCTCTATCATACCCTATTACTCTACAGCTTAAAATTTGTTTTTCTTCACCATCTATTTCATTAAAATCTATATCACTTCTTATAAATTCATAATCTCTTGGGAAATATAGCAGTAAATCATATATAGTAAAAATTCCGCATCTATTAAGCTTTTCACTAAGCTTTGGTCCTACTCCTTTTAGAGTAGATATTTCCATGGATATATTCATTTGCTCACCCTCAAAATTTTAATTCACTAAATATTAAAGCACAAGTTTCTACTTATGTAAATAAAGTAAAAACTTGCGCTTTTTTATTATTCTACTGATACTAAGAAATAATAAAGAGGCTGTGCTCCTTTATAGCATTGAACATCTAACTCTTCATACTTTTCTTCTATTTTCTCTGCAAATTCTTCTGCTTCTTCTTCTGTTACATCTTCACCATAGAAAATTGTTATAAGTTCACTGTCTTCGTCAATCATATCAGAAAGTATTTCTTCTGTAATATCAAAATAAGATTCTCCAACTCTCTTTATTTTACCTTCAATCAAACCAAGAATATTTCCTTCTTTTATTTCTATTCCATCCATTTCTGTATCTCTTACTGCATAAGTTACAGAACCTGTCTTAACCATTTCTCTTGCTTCTTTAAGATTTTCTACATTTTCATCAACTTCTAGTTCTGGATTAAACATTGTAACACATGTTATTCCTTGAGGTATTGTAGTTGTTGGTATTACCCTGACATCTTTATCTGCAATTTCAGCTGCTTGATTTGCTGACATTATTATATTTTTATTATTTGGTAAAACAAAAATATGTTCAGCATTTAATTTAGATACACATTCCATTATATCTTGAGTTGAAGGGTTCATTGTTTGGCCACCTTCTATAACATAGTCAACACCTAAATCCTTGAATATATTAGTTATACCTTCACCCATTGCAACTGCCACAAATGCATATTTCTTCTTTTCCTGTTCTAACTCTTCAACTGCTGCTTCACCTTCAAAGTGAGCTGAATCATCTATGTTAGCTTCTTTATATTCTTCTTTGCTTAAAAGTACTTCCCTATGCTCTTCTCTCATATTATCTATTTTTATTTTTGATAATTCTCCTAATTTAACAGCCTTTGCTAAAACAGCTCCTGGGTCATTTGTATGAATATGTACCTTTATAACATCTTCATATCCAACTACAACTTGTGAGTCTCCCATAGGAGTTATATCATCTCTAAATTTTTCAGCTTTACTAGCATCTGCTAAAATTATAAATTCAGTACAATAACCAAATTTAATATCTATATCTTCTGTACCTTGAGCACCTTGCATTTTAGCAGTTGCTGGTTTAATATCCCTTATTTCAGCCTTAATATCATCTCTTAAGGCATCATACATTCCTTTAAGAATAATATATAGTCCCATTCCACCTGAATCTACAACCTTAGCTTTCTTTAATGCTGGTAATAAATCTGGTGTTTTATCTAACATTATTTTAGCTTCTGTTACTATAACGTCCATAATATCTACTATATCTTTTACATCTGTATCTATCGCTGCATCAGCTGCAGCTCTTATAACAGAAAGTATAGTGCCTTCTGTTGGTCTCATAACAGCCTTATATGCGGCATTACTACCTTCCTTAAAAGCTATAGCAAGTTCTATAGCGTCTACTTCATTTTTTCCTTCTAGGCCCTTAGAAATACCTCTTAATATTTGAGAAAGAATTACTCCTGAGTTTCCTCTTGCTCCCATTAAAGCCCCTTTAGCAAGCTTTTTTGAAGTTTCAGCAATTGACATAGAATTTAATCCTTCTATCTCTTTAACTGCAGCCTTAAAAGTAGCTGACATATTGGTTCCTGTATCTCCATCTGGAACAGGGAATACATTTAAAGCATTAACGTATTCGCTTTCTTCTAACAATCTGTTGCTAGCATTAACAACCATGTTATAAAAATCATGGCCATTTATTTTCTGATATTTCATCTTTTTACCTCCTAGACTCTAACTGCTTGAACATTTACTGTAACAGATGAAACTTTTAATCCAGTAAAGTTTTCCACGCTATAACGTACCTTTTGTATTATGTTATTAGCTATTACAGAAATCTTTGTTCCATATTCAACCATAACATATAATTCTATAACTAATTTATCTTCATTAAATTTCAGCTTAACACCCTTGCTTAAATTTTCTATTCTCATTAATTCCCATAATCCCTCAGTTGCATTCTTAGAAACCATACCAACTACTCCATAGCACTCCATAGTTGAAAGTCCAACTATTTTTGCAAGCACTTCGTCTGAATAATGTATATTTCCAAGTTCATTTGAATATCCTACCATATAGAATCCTCCTTATAAATATCCTTATACTATATTTTATATTACTTATATTTATTATTCAAGTAAATCTTACATAGCTTATTATATGAAGATAACATTATATATATAAATATTTTTTAATTTAAAAGTTTTTTCATTTTTTTCTCATTTTCTATTGCTTTTCTAAGGCTTACTATGTTAAAATTTAATCTGTCCTATTGAAGAGAAATTATCTTCACAAATAAGGAGGTGTTTTCAAGTGGCAAGAAGATGCGAAGTTTGTAATAAAGGGGTTGTATCTGGAACTCAATACTCCCACTCACATCGTCAATCAAAGAGAACTTGGGCTCCTAACATAAAGAGAGTAAAGGCTTTAGTTAACGGAACACCAAAAACAGTTCATGTATGTACAAGATGCCTTAGATCTGGTAAGGTTCAAAGAGCAATATAAGTTCAAATAGAAAATGCAATTGGTTTTAACAATTGCATTTTTTATTTTATATTTAATTATTTTGTCATACATTTTTCATATGTAGTTATCTTTTCCTTTTAAAAAATCTAATAAAATTTGAAATAAATCTTGGTAATTTTATAGCTATTATCTTCATAAATTCTCCCTCCATAAAAAATCACTCATCTCTTTATATACATTGTATGCAAATAAACAAAATGAGTGATTATTTTTTATTTAATCTTTAGAATAAATAACCATTATAATTCCACTATCAAAAGTTATTTTTATGTTTTTTCCTACAAATTCATTAGAAGTAGTTAAACCATCACCCAAAGATAGATCATAATTTAATAAATCATATTTAGAATTTTTTATAGTAAAATTTTTTACTATTTCACAATATGCATGAAAAGATATAATATCCCCTTTATTTCCTCTTAATATCATACTTTTATCACATAAAAAAATTCTATTATTATCATCTACTATTTCAACATGAATAGATTTCTTTAGTCCTTTTAACATAAGTCCAATATTACTTAATGAATGATCATATCTAGTTCCAGTTGCTCCTAAAAGTATTATTTCTGTTGCTCCTTCTTCAAGAGCTAAGTTAAATGCAATTTCTGTATCTGTAAAATCCTTTTCCTTTTTGTATTTTATTTTTTTACAGCCATTGGCTTCCATACAAGCTATTATCTTATTATCCGCCGAATCAAAATCACCCAGTATGTATTTTGGAGATATATTATATTGGTATAGTACCTCACAACCTTTATCCGCACCTATTATAATATCTGCTTTTTTATATGATTCTAACAACAGATGCTTAGATGGTGCTTTTCCTCCTGATACTATTAAAGCCTTCATTTTATTTTCCTCTTATTACTTCTATATTTTCTTTAAGTTTTCCATCTCCAAATACTGCTGAACCAGCAACTAAAACATTTGCTCCTGCATTAATTATATCTTTTGCATTTGTTTTATCTACTCCTCCATCTACTTCTATTAATAAGTTTTCATTTAACTTTGAGCTCATTTCTTTAACTTCTCTAATTTTATCTAAAGAATATGGTATAAACTTTTGTCCTCCAAAGCCTGGGTTAACTGACATTATTAATACTAAATCTAATTTACTTATTATATCTTTCAAAACAAAGGTTGGAGTTCCTGGATTTAATGATATACCAGCTTTAATTCCCTTTGACTTTATATATTCTATTGCTCTATCTATGTGTTTTTCCGCTTCATAATGTATTGTAATTATATCTGCTCCTGCATTTACGAAATCATCTATATACCTTGAAGGGTTTTCTATCATTAAATGAACATCGAATATCTTAGTTGTTTTATTTCTTATTGATTTTATTACTGGTAATCCTATACTGATGTTAGGTACGAAATTTCCATCCATAACATCTATATGAATAAAATCTGCTCCTGCTTTATCTACGTTTATAATTTCCTCACCTAATTTTGAAAAGTCTGCTGATAATATTGATGGTGATATCTTTACCATTTGTATTTTTCCCCCTCTAATAATTCTTCTAATATTCTTATATAAAAATTATATCTTATTTCATTGATTTTATTTTCTTGTAATGCCTTCTTTACTGAGCATTCAGGTTCCTTATTGTGAAGACATCCTCTAAACTTACAATTATGATTATATTCCTCAAACTCAGGAAAGCAATATCTAAGTTCATCTTTATTCATAAAGCTAATATCTATATTGGAAAATCCCGGGCTATCAACTAAATAACCCCCTTCTATTTCTATAAGTTCACTGTGTCTTGTAGTATGTTTACCCCTACCTATTTTCTTTGATACAACTCCTGTTTCCATATGAGTTCTATTTATAAGAGTATTTATTAAAGTAGATTTTCCTGCACCTGATGGCCCACATAAAACAGTTTCATTATTTTTTAACCTTTCCTTAAGAAGAGTAATCCCCTCCCCTTTTTTAGCATTTATGAATAATACATCATAACCAATATCATTAATCTTCTTTTTAATTTCTTCCTTTTCTTCTGTACTTGCTAAATCTACCTTGTTTAAGCATACTATTGCCTTTATATTATTATATTCGCATAGTATCAAAAATCTATTTAAAAGGTCAAAATTAATATCTGGATTTTTTACTGCAAATACTACAAAAGCTTGAGTAACATTTGCTACGGTAGGTCTTATTAATTCCGAGGATCTATCATATATATCTTCAATTACCCCTTTTCCATTAGAGATATTTATATCTACATTATCTCCAACCATAGGCTTCATATCCTTATGCCTAAACTTTCCTCTCGCTTTACATTCTATTATATCATCTTTAGTTTTAACATAGTAAAACCCACCAATTCCTTTTATAATTTTTCCTTCCATACTTCCTCCAAAAAAATTTAATCTTTATATTTTATAATAAACAGATTTCACCAAAAAATGCAAATAAATTTTATAAAAATAAAAATCAGCTTAAATGCTGATTTTATTTTTATAACTAATTTCCATTATTACTATTGTTGATTTTCAGTATTCTCTGGCTTTTCTGATTTTTTTGCTTTTATTTCTACTGTTTGACCTTCTTTTATTTCTTTAGTAAAGCTTTCAACTATATCTCCACTACCAATTATCTTATAAGATATATTATTTCTAAGAAGTATTTTTATTGCATCATCTACCTTCATTCCTGCTTCAAGGCCTAATCCTGCAATATCTATAATTTTTTCCTCAAACTTTCCTACTGTTAAAGTTATTGGGGTTCCTTCGGTTCGTTGAGAATCAGAATCAGATTGTTTTAATATTACACCATCTTGGCTTTTATCATTGGTAATTTCATAATTAATAGTTACTACAAGCTTAAGCTTTTCTAGCGTCTCTTTTCCCTTAGCTTCCTTTTCTCCTACTACATTAGGTACATTAACAAGTTTAACTTCTGGTCCTTTACTTATAATTATTTCTATTTCAGTTTTTTTACTAATTTTAGTACCAGCAGATGGGCTTTGTTTAATTAAATACCCATTTTCTACTTTATCACTATATTCTTCCTTAATAGTATAATTAGTAAATCCTTGAGTTTGTAATGTTTTCTCAATATTTGTTTTTTCATAATCTCTAAAATCAGGCATATCTACTTGTTCTTCTCCTGCTGAAACTACAACATTAATTATTGAATCTTTCTTTACCTTTGTTCCTGATTTAGGGTCTGTTTGTAATATAGTATTTTCTGGTTTATCACTTTTTTCAGTGCTTTTAACTTTTATCTGTAATCCTAAAGCTTCAACTTCTGATTTAACTTCATTCACAGTTTTTCCAACTATATTAGGGACTTCAACTTCTTTATTACTATTTCCATTTGCTAGGAAGTATCCTATAGATCCTAAAATTAATACTAAAATTATTGCTCCGACTACAATTAAAGCCTTTTTAACACCATTTTTGTTTTTCTTTTTTTTCTTAACAGTTTCTTTATCGTCTTCGTCATATTCTTCATCATATTCTTCGTCTTCATCATCATAATAATCATCTTCTAACTTAGAAATATGAGTTGTCTTTTGACTTTGACTATTAATCGGACTCATTATTATAGTATGATCACTATTATCTACAACTTGAGAGCCTATTACTACATCAGGATTTTCTTGTATCTTTTGTAAGTCCTGAATTATTTCTTTAGCATTTTGATATCTCTTTATTGGTTCTTTTTCTATAGCTTTAAGTATTAACTTATTTAAACTATCCGGAATAGCAGAATTTATATTTTTAGGAGGAATAGGCTCTTCTTGCAAATGCTTTAATGCAACTGTAACTGGCGAATCACCTTCAAATGGTAATCTTCCTGTTACCATCTCATATAAAACTATTCCAAAAGAATATATATCTGATCTAAAATCAATATAAGTTCCTTTTGCTTGTTCTGGTGAAAGATAATGAGCTGATCCAATAATACTTGTAGTATTTGTTATTGTTTGTGAGTCTGTAGATTTTGCTATACCAAAATCAGTAACCTTAACTTCGCCAGATTCAGTAACTAATATATTTTGTGGCTTTATATCTCTATGGATTATATTATTCTTATGTGCACAATCCAGAGCTTTAGCTATTTGAAGAGCTATTTTTATAGCTGTATTATAACTAAGCTTTCCACTATAATTAATTAACTCCTTCAAAGTTTTTCCGCTTATATATTCCATTACTATATAATCTATATCATCTTGAGTACCTACATCTAAAACATTAACTATATTAGTATCTGATAAATTTGCAATGGCAGTTGCTTCTCTTTTAAATTTTTGGGATATTTCCTTATTGTCTGCAAATTGCTTTTTTAATATTTTTACTGCTACAAATCTATTAAGCTTATTACATTTGGCTTTATAAACTTCAGACATTCCGCCTTCCCCTACTTTTTCAAGAAGTTCATATCTGCCACCTAGTATAATTCCATTCATATTACACCTCTCCTCCAAATAACATTACAGTTATATTGTCTCTTCCACCTTTAAATTTAGCTAGATTAACAAGTTCCTCACAAATATCCTGTAATTCTTTTTCTTCTAATTTAAATGATAAAATCTCTTCTAAGCCTATTTCATTTGTTAAACCATCACTACACATAAGGAAATAATCAAATTTATTTTTTTCTATGCTAAATAGATCTATATTTACAACTTCTTCTGTTCCTATTGCTCTAGTTATAACATTTTTTTGAGGATGATTTATAGCTTGTTCCTTTGAGATGCTACCACAATCTAAAAGTTCTTGAACTAAAGAATGATCTTTTGTTATCTTGGTTATTTCCTTTGATTTTATTCCAAAGCAAGAACTATCACCAACATTTGCAACTTGAGTTATATTTTTAGTTATTAAACATGCAACTAAAGTTGTTCCCATTCCATTATAGGTTTCATTGCAGTGTGCTAAATTATACACCTTTGAATTTGCATGTTGAATAGCTTTTTCTAATATATTTCTACTATTCTCATCTTTAAAATTATCTTTTATGTATTTTATTAATGACTTTGAGGCAGTTTTGCTTGCAACTTCACCAGCATTATGCCCTCCCATTCCATCTGCTACTACATAAATTTTAAATTCTTCATTTTCATAAAATTCTGCATAATCTTCATTTAGGTTTCTTAAGTTACCCACGTCACTTTTTATACCAATCACCAATACCCACTCCCTCTAAATTTGAGACTTTAAGAAATTTCTCCTTAATTGACCGCAAGCAGCATTTATATCATTACCCATTTCTCTTCTTACTGTAACTTCAATTCCACTTTCTGATAATACTTTTTCAAAATCTTCTATAATTTTTTTGAAGGCCTTTTCAAAGTATTTTCTTTTATTTCATTGACAGGTATAAGATTAACATGACATTGTCTTCCCCTTAACAATTTTGAAAGAGATTTCGCATCTTCTTTACCATCATTTATACCTGATACTAATGAATATTCAAAGGTTATTCTTCTGCCCGTTTTATTAAAGTAATAATCACAAGCTTCTAATATTTCCTTTATTGAATATTTATTAGCAATTGGCATTATTTCTCTTCTTTTTTCATCACTAAATGCATGTAATGATATAGCTAGTGTTATAGCATATCCTTTATCTGCCAGTTCATAAATTTTAGGTACTAACCCACAAGTAGACAGAGTTATGTGTCTTTGACCTATATTTAATCCATAATCAGAATTTACTAAATCTAAAAATTTAGTAACATTTTCATAATTATCTAAAGGCTCTCCACTTCCCATTAATACTATATTAGAAATTCTTTCACCTAATACCTTTTGAGCTAATATAACTTCTGATAATATTTCCCCAGCCGTTAAGTTTCTAACTCTTCCTTCTAAAGTTGACGCACAGAATTTACATCCCATTCTACATCCAATTTGAGTAGAAATACATATTGAATTACCATGCTTATATTTCATTATTACACTTTCGATGATGTTTCCATCATCGAAAGCTAATAATAATTTTTGAGTACCATCTAAAGTTGATTCATATTTCTCTACTACTTCTGGAATTCCTATATAAAAATTTTTACTAAGTTTATCAATTAAACTTTTAGGTAAATTCTTCATTTCTTCAAAATTCCAAGTATATTTATATATCCACGAAAAAATTTGTTTTGCCCTAAAGGCACTTTCTTCATTTTCCTTCATCCATAAGGAAACTTCTTCTAAACTGTAATCTAAAATGTTTTTCATATTTCACCTATTTTATTTTCTTTATTTTTCCCATAAAGAAACCATCCATAGAATCATTTGGCAATATAGTTAAGCTTCCATCTGCATTGTATATAAAGTTACTATTATTTCCTATATATACTTTTTCTACAGCTGCATCTTTATGCTTTGATAAGAACCATTGTAAATTTTCTTCATTTTCTTCTTTATTTAATGTACATGTAGAATATACAAGTGTTCCACCAGGTTTTAAATATTGCCATGCATTTTCCATTATTTCTCTTTGTATTGGAACTAAATCTTTTAATTGTTGTCTTGTTTTATTCCATTTTATTTCTGGTTTCTTTCTTATTATACCAAGTCCTGAACAAGGTACATCTATTAATACTTTATCTCCATAGCTTATATAATCACTATTTAGCTTAGTTGCATCCATAGCCTTACACACTATATTATTTAGTCCTAATCTCTTTGCATTTTCTTCTATAAGAGAAAGTTTATTTTCATGTAAATCAAAAGCTAAAACTTCACCAGTATTGCCTAATAATTCAGCAATATGTGTTGTTTTGCCACCTGGCGCAGCACAAAGATCTAAAACTTTATCTCCTTTTTTTAAATCTAATAAAGGTGCTACAAGCATTGCACTTTCATCTTGAACTGTAATAAGTCCTTCTTTAAAAAGTGCATTATCTTCAATTCCTTTTCCACCCTTTATTGCTATTCCTTCTGGGCAAGCATATCCTTCCTCAATATTATATCCAATCTCTTCTAATTTTTCATAAACTTCATCATATTCTGCCTTAAATTCATTCACTCTAACAGTAACTTTTGGCGTCTCATTTAAGCCTGACATTAATTTCATAGTCTTTTCTTCACCATATTGCTTTATAAAAAGCCTTATCATCCAAGGTTGAAAAGAAAACTTATAAGCAAGTTCATCTATTCTGTTTCCTGGAACAACAATTTCTTTTTCATCTTTTATATAGTTTCTTAAAATTCCATTTACAAGTTTAGATGCTTCTAAAGAAACTTCTTTTGCTTCTTCAACAGCTTCATTACATGCTGCATATTCAGGTATTTTATCTAAAAAATACATTTGATAAATAGCTACTCTTAATATATTTAATACGGTTGTATCAATTAAATTAATATCTTTAACAAAATTTCCTATTAACACATCTAAAGTTCTTTTTCTTCTTAAAGTTCCATAAACAATTTCTGTTATAAGTCCTTTATCTTTATCTTCTATATCTCTTGTATTGAGTTCATTTGAAAGAACTAGGTTTGAATACGCTCCTTCTTCTAAAACTCTCTGTACTATTTGTCTTGCAAGTTTTCTACTGTTCATCCTTCTACCTCTTAATTATCATTATATCTATTATTTATAGCTATTAATCTTATTAGTTGAGAAATAGCCATAAGAGTTGCTGCTACATATGTCATTGCAGCTGCATCTAAAACCTTTTGCGCTCCTTTTAATTCCTCTCCATATAAGAAAGTTCTTGTTTTTAATATATTTAATGCTCTTGTCGAAGCATTAAATTCTACTGGAAGAGTTATAATTTGATAAATTACAGCTCCACTAAAAAATATTATACCTATCTTTGCAAATAATGGATTTCCTAAAAATATACCTATCATAAATAAATATATTGATATTGAGCTCCCTATATTAACAACTGGAGCTATTTTCGTCCTTAAAGCTAAAGGAGCATAATGAGTTTGATGTTGAATTGCATGCCCACATTCATGAGCTGCTATTCCAGCAGCTGCTACAGTTGCACTATCATATACTTCCGGTGAAAGCCTTATTACTCTTAATGAAGGATCATAATGATCACCAAGGTGCTTACTATATCTTTCAACTTTTACATCAAAAAGTCCTGCACCATCTAATATATTTCTTGCAACCTCACTACCAGTAACACCACTTAAAGTTCTAACAGTTTTATATTTTTTATATGCACTGTCTATTTTAAATTGTGCCCAAAAAGCTATTATCATAGCTGGTATCAAAATTAAATAAGTTGAGTCAAATAAAAATCCTGGATAAAACATAAATTTCTCTCCTTTATATATAGATTTATATTATTTATGGTAAAATCTAAATAAGTTTTTTATTTATTTCTAGTCCATTACCATTTGTATATTGTTCTATAGTTAAAGGCTTTCCATTTGGAAATTGAATTTTCTTAATTAACAATACCCCTAAATTTGTTGAAACTTTCATTCCTTCCTTAGATACATTTATTATAGTTCCTGGCTCTTTATTACTACTTTCTACTAAAACTTCACTTTCATATATCTTCATTGATTTATCATCATAAGTAGTATGTGCAATTGGCCATGGATTAAGTCCTCTAATTAAGTTATGAATGTTTTTAGCAGAATTATTCCAATCTATCCTCCCCAAATCTTTATTTAGCATCTTTGCATAAAAGGTTTCCTCACACTGTTTTTCTGGAATTATGGTTCCTTTTGATAAACCATCTATAGTATTTAACAAAAGGTCTGCTCCTCTATACATTAATAAATCATGCAATTCTCCAGCTGTCATATTATCAGTTATCTCAATCTCATCTTTAAGAAGCATATCTCCTGTATCAAGTCCTACATCCATTAACATTGTTGTATTTCCTGATTTTTTTTCACCATTTATTATAGCCCAATTTAATGGGGCTGCTCCTCTATACATAGGTAATAAAGAAGCGTGTAAATTTATACAACCATACTTTGGAATATCTAAAACTTCTTTTGTCAATATTTGCCCAAAAGCTACAACTATTATAAAATCTGGTTTTAAATTTTTTAGATACTCTAAAGCTTCTTTATCAGCTTTTAGTTTAGTAGGTTGAAAAACTTTAATATTATTTTCTAATGCAACTTCCTTAACTGGTGAATATGATATTTTTTTACCTCTACCTTTTGGTTTATCAGGTTGAGTAAATACACTTTCAACTCCATAAACATCAATTATTTTTTTTAATGAAGGTACTGCAAAGTCTGGGGTTCCCATAAATACTATCTTCATGCTAATCCTCCTTAGTTATTTTAAATAATCTATAAATAAAGTACCGTTTAGATGATCATTCTCGTGAAGTATAGCTCTTGCTAAAAGCTCTGTTGCTTCTAAGATGAACTCTTCTCCTTTTTCGTTTAGTGCTTTTACTTTTACATAGTTAGGTCTCTCAACATCTGCAGCTTCTCCAGGCACACTTAAACATCCTTCTTCACCAATTTGAGTCCCCGAAACCTCTAATATTTCTGGATTTATAAATACTCTTAATCCATAATCATCATAAACATCTATAACAAATATTCTTTGAAGTATACCAACTTGAGGTGCTGCCAGCCCAACTCCATCAGCTTCATACATAGTATCTGCCATATCTTCAATTAATTTTATTGTTCTAGGTGTTATTTTAGTAACAGCCTTACATTTCTTTCTTAATGCTTCATCTCCATTTTGTCTTATATTTCTAATCGCCATTTTTCTACCTCCTAAGTCAAATTATTTGGATTAATATCAATAGTTGCTTTTACTTCATTATATACATTCTTATTTAATTGATAAAGTTTATCTTTAATTTTTTTACAAAAATCTAAAGATAATTCACCTTTAAACAAAATTTGCCATCTATAATTATCTTTAATCTTAGAAATGATACACGAAACTGGTCCTAACATTTCTACATTATTATATTCATCCTTTATTTTTTCAAAATTATCTTTTAATAACGCCATAAAATCCATTAATATTTTTTCATTTTTAGAAGAAGCATTTATTAATAGTATTTTACCAAAAGGAGGATAATACATCAAACCTCTTGCTGTAAATTCTTCATTATAAAATCCTTCATAATTATAACTTTTAGCATAATTTAAACTATAATGATCTGGATTATATGTTTGAACAATAACTTTCCCCTCTTTAGCTCCTCTCCCTGCTCTTCCTGCAACCTGTGTAACTATTTGAAATGTTCTCTCAGCAGATCTATAATCTGGTATGTTTATAGACATATCTGCAGCTAATATTCCAACTAATGTTACATTTTCAAAATCTAATCCTTTCGATATCATTTGGGTTCCTATAAGGATATCTCCCTTTCTATTTTTAAATAAATTATATATATCCTCATGGGCATTTTTACTTCTTGTAGTATCTACATCCATCCTTAGAACTCTAGCATCTTTAAAGTATTTTTTTACTTCTTCTTCAACACGTTCTGTTCCAGCTCCAAAATGCTTAACATATTTACTTTTACATTTTGGACAGATTTTTTGTTGCCTTTCAGTATACCCACAATAATGGCATATAAGATATCCATTTTTATGGTACGTCATTGATATGTCACATTTGTGACATTTAAATACATACCCGCAACTTCTACAGGATACAAAAGTAGAAAAGCCTCTTCTATTCAAGAATAAAATTATTTGCTCTTTTCTGTATAAAGCTTCCTTAATTTCTGTAAAAAGCTTTCTGCTAAACATGGATATGTTTCCACTATTCAATTCTTCTCTCATATCTACTATATCCATTATAGGCATAGGTTTATTATCTACCCTATTATTAAGTTCTAATAATTCTATTTCACCTGTAATAGCTCTATAATAAGTTTCTATAGATGGTGTTGCTGAACCTAATATAACTTTACAGTCTTTAACTTCACTTAAAAATTCTGCTATTTCTCTTGTTACATATCTAGGATTTTGTTCTGATTTATAAGTATTTTCATGTTCCTCATCTATTATTATTACACCTAGATTGGAAACTGGTAAAAATAATGCACTTCTCGCACCAATTATAACCTTCGCTTTACATTCTTTAACTCTATACCATTCATCATATCGCTCTCCATCTGATAGCTTACTATGAAATACTGCAACTTCTCTTCCAAATCTTCCTTTAAATCTTTCTATCATTTGTGGAGTTAGAGATATTTCTGGTACTAAAATTATTGCAGATTTTTCTTTTGAAATAGCTTCACTTACAAGCTTCATATAAATTTCTGTCTTTCCAGAACCAGTTACTCCCTTTAGTAAGAATATTTTTTTATTAGAATCTTTTATTTGGTTTAAAACCTTAATTTGATCTTCTGTAAGTTTTCTTTCACTGTATTCGATATATTTTTTATTATTATATCTATATACTATTTCTTCTTCTATTTTTAAATATCCATCACTTACTAATTTATTAATTTTATATAATGAGAATTTATATAAATTCACAAGTTCACTTTTATTAAATTTTCCATTGTTATCTTTTATAAAGCTTATTATATCTTTATATTTATTTAAAGTATTACTATCCAAAGAATTATCTCCAATGGCTACTACCATTTTATACTTATTCTTAGTTCCCTTTAATATTCCTTGTGGAATAAGAAGCTTTATAGCATCTATATACTTACATAAATAACTTTCCCTTATAAAATAAATAAGCTTTAAATCATTTTCACTTAAAAGTGATTCTATTGCCCCTATGGATTTTATTTTTTTTATTCTAATGCCCTTTATTTCTTCTTCTTTTATAGATAATATAAATCCATCTACAAGAGAATTTTTAACTCCAAAAGGTACTTTTACCCATTGTCCTATCTTTATTTCATGTTTAAGTTCTTCTGGTATTTCATAAGTAAAGGGTTTATCTATATCTAAAGCATCACTATTTATAATGATTTCTGCATATTTTTTCAAATTCATCACCCTTTTATTAGGTTATATTAACTCTATAAATAGAAGAAAGCGCCCTTTAGCGCTTTCTTAATATAGTTTCAAAGATTTTAGATGCAACTTCTTTTTTACTCATCTTATCTAAATATATTTCTTCTCCATCTTTAGAAATAATGATAACTTTATTATCTTCACTTCCAAATCCGGTGTCAGCACTTGTAATATCATTTGCCACTATATAATCTAAATTCTTTTTTTGTAATTTATTCTTAGCATTCTCTATTATATTGTTACTTTCTGCTGCAAATCCAACAAGAACTTGATTATTTTTCTGTTCTCCTAATATCTTTAAAATATCGTTATCTCTTACAAAAGTTAAAACTAAATCCTCTTCGCTTTTCTTTATTTTTTCATTGCTATAGTTTTTAGCTTTATAATCTGCAACTGCTGCTGATTTAATAACAATATCGCTATTTTTAAAATTATCTAACATTGCATTTTTCATTTCTTCATTTGTAGTTACATTTATTACATTTATACCTGTAGGAGGGTTTATATTAGTTGGACCTGACACTAAAGTAACATTAGCTCCTCTAGCTTTAGCCTCCTCTGCAATATAATATCCCATTTTTCCTGTTGATCTATTTGTAATAAATCTAACTGGATCTATTTTGGAATGAGTTGGTCCCGCACTTATTAAAACATTTTTCCCTTGTAATTCCTTAGATTTATCTTGATTGTTAAGTACTTCTAAAACTCTTTCTACAATTGTATTTACATCTGCCAGCTTCCCTGTACCTATATCTCCACAAGCAAGTCTACCAGAAGCTGGTTCTATAAATTCATATCCATATTTTTTTAATTTTTCTATATTATCTTGAACGATCATGTTTTCATACATGTTAGTATTCATCGCTGGAGCAAAGATAACCTTTGCTCTAGTTGCCATAATAGTTGTAGATAACATATCATCAGATATTCCATTTGCAACTTTTCCAATTATATTTGCAGTAGCTGGTGCTACTAAAAAAACATCTGCTCTTTTAGCTAGTGATATATGTTGTATTTCAAAGGCCTTAGGCTCTGCAAACATATCTGTTACAACCATATTTTGACTTAATGATTGAAATGATAATGGAGTTACAAATTTAGTTGCAGATTCAGTCATAATAACTCTTACATCAATATCTTTCTTCTTTAAAGCACTTATGATATCTAAAGCTTTATAAACTGCAATGCCTCCACTTACGCCTATGCATACACACTTTTTATTATTCATAATTATTTTAAACCTTCTTTTGTAGGTATAGCTTCATATCCTACTTCACCTTCATTAACTTCATTAATAGCAATAGTTAAAGGTTTTTTAGATTTAGTTGCAACTAATGGTTCGCTTCCATCTATTATTTGTCTTGCTCTTTTTGAAGTAACTATTACTAGTGAATATCTGTCATCTACCTTTTTAAGTAAATCCATTATTGATGGATTAATCATAGAGTTGTTCATGAATTAAGCCCTCCTTGGAATCTAAAATTGTATTTTCTTTTATTCTATCAACTCTGCATTTTTCTGCTGCTATAATTGATTCTACTTTTGATACAGCTAGATCTAAAGTATCATTTACTACAGCATAATTATATTTTGAAACATAATTAATTTCTTTATATGCATTTTTAAATCTAGTCATTAATGATTCTTCTGTTTCGCTGCCTCTTTTTATAATTCTTTGTTTTAATTCTTCCATTGATGGTGGAAGAATAAATATAAATACTCCTTCACTAAAGTTTTCTTTTACTTGTAGAGCTCCTTGAATATCTATTTCTAGAATAACATCCTTTCCTTCTTCAAGCATTTTTTCCACATTTACTTTTGGAGTACCATAAAAATTTCCATGGACATTAGCATATTCTAAAAATCCATTTTTTTCAACTTTTTCTTTAAATACTTCTTTGGATAAAAAGTAATAATTTACGCCATCTACTTCTCCATTTCTTGGAGATCTTGTTGTAGCTGAAACTGAAATATATATATTTTTATGCTTTTCTAATAAAGCCTTACAAATAGTACCTTTTCCAGCTCCCGAAGGTCCTGAAATAACTATTAAAACACCTCTATTATTACTCTGCATTATTCATCTACCTCATCTACAGCTTCATCTTTTGCTACAAGCCTATGAGCTACGGTTTCTGGTTGAACTGCTGATAATATGACATGATCACTATCTGTTATTATAACAGCTCTTGTTCTTCTTCCATAAGTTGCATCTATAAGCATACCTCTATCTCTAGCTTCTTGTATTATTCTCTTTATAGGTGCTGACTCTGGACTTACAATAGCAACAAGTCTATTTGCAGAAACTATATTACCAAATCCAATATTAATTAACTTTATACCCATTGTTCTCCTCCTATTTACTCTATATTTTGTGATTGTTCTCTTATTTTTTCTATTAAGTTTTTTATGTTAATGACATAATTTGTCATATTCATATCGTTAGATTTAGAAGCAATTGTATTAGCTTCTCTATTCATCTCTTGAATTATAAAATCAAGTTTTCTTCCAATTTGTCCGTCTTCTTTAAAAGTTTTTCTCATTTGATTTAAATGACTTTTAAGTCTTGTAATTTCCTCATCTACCGCTGACTTATCTGCAATTATAGCTATCTCTTGTGCTATTCTCACTTCATCTATTTCTATTCCTTCAAGTAAATCTTTAAGCTTAACCTCTAATTTCTTTTTATATGCAATTGGAACAGTATATGCTATATTTTCTATATTGTGTACTAAACTTTCTATTTCAATTAATTTTTGAAGAATATCTTCCTTAAGCTTTTCTCCTTCAATTATTCTCATATTATTCATCATTTCTAATGATGAATTTATAAGAGGTTTAATAACTTTCCAAATTTCGTCTATTGAATCTTCTTCTTCTATAATCGTTATAACATCAGGAAATCTAGCAATTTGAGTTGCTGTTATATCATTTTTTATATTTAGATTTTCTTCTATTTCTCTTAAACAGTTATAATAACTTTCTGCAAGTCTTAAATTTAATTTAGCTATTCCATCTCCGCTACTATAACTTTTTTGATTAATAAATACATCTACTTTTCCTCTTGATAGTTTTGAATTTATTAATCTTCTAATTTCTTCTTCTAAAGAAATTATACTTTTGGGTAATCTTACATTTAAATCTAAATACCTGCTATTTACACTTTTCATTTCCACTGAAAATAAAAATTTATTTCCTTCTTCACTACTAGCTCTGCCAAAGCTAGTCATACTTTTAACCATATATGCCTCCAAAGTTTATATTATATTAAAAATACAAGAACATTTTAATATTAATTTATATTTTACTTAATTGTCAATAATTTGTTTACAAATTATTAACATTTGTTTTTTTATTAATTTACAATTAAAAAAAAGAAGTAGAATATTCTACTTCCTTCTTAGGATTTACTAATACGAAAAGAGTTACCTTTCTGTATAATTTATATAAATACTAACTTAATTATAAATAATATTGCAAGTAATATCATAACTATAGATACATTAGTCCTATCTTTTTTCTCTTTACAGAATAGATTATATACTAAATTAATTACTACATATGATAATATTCCAATAGTTAAACCATCACCAATACTATATGTTAAAGCCATAGTTGTTATTGTTAAAAATGCTGGTACACCTTCTGTTATATTATCAAATTTAATATCCTTTACAGCTCCAAGCATTAAATATCCTACATAAATTAATGCTGGTGCAGTTGCACATGATGGTATTGCTATGAATATTGGTGAAAAGAACATTGCTACTAAGAATAATATTCCTGTTGTAATTGCTGTATATCCTGTTCTTCCCCCGGCTGCAACACCAGTTGAACTTTCTACATATGTTGTAACAGTTGAAACACCTAATATTGCTCCTATAGTAGTCCCAATCGCATCTACTAATAAAGCTTTTCCCGCATTTGGTACATTGCCATTTTCATCTAACATATTTGCTCTTGAGCAAACTCCTACTAAAGTTCCAACTGTATCAAAGAAATCTACAAACAAGAAAGTACAAACAACAACTATTAAATTACGCGCACTATCCATATTTAAGAACTGACTGAAGTCTAATTTACCTGCTATTGGAGTAATACTTTCAAATTTAAATAATCCTTCTGGCAAATAAATACCTAAATTAGTTGCTGCTTCTGGATTTATTAATGCATATCCCCAAGCCAATAAAGTGCTAGTTAATATACCAAATAATATAGATCCTTTTATTTTCCTCTTGTCTAATACTGCTATTATAACAACTCCAACTAATGCAATAATAACTGTTGGTGAAAAATGGCCCATTTTAACTAGTGTTGCATCATCCTTTATTACTAATCCTGCTCCTACCATACCTATAAATGCTATAAAAATACCAATACCTGCAGTAACCGCATGTTTCATTGTCATTGGTATTGCATTTACAACAGCTTCTCTTACCTTAAATAATGATAATAATATAAATATAATACCTTCTATAAATACTGCTGTTAAAGCTGTTTCCCATGATACTCCCATTCCTATAACAACTGAAAAAGCGAAAAATGCGTTAAGTCCCATACCTGAAGCTAATGCAAAAGGTAAATTTGCAAGTAACCCCATCAATATGCAAGCTATTGCTGCTGCTAGACATGTAGATGTAACTAAAGCTCCAGCTGGCATTCCTGTTGCTGATAATATATTAGGATTTACTGCAATTATATAAGCCATAGTTAAAAAAGTAGTAATCCCAGCCACTATCTCTCTTTTAAGATTTACATTTTTGTTTCCTAGTATCGGTAATAGTCCTTGTCCTTGTGATAAGCTTTTCATTTTTAAACCCCCTAATTTTTTATAAAAAAAAGCTGCATGAATTATTAAGCAGATAACTCATAGCAGCTTTTTAATAAATACTAACAATTATATAGTAAATTAATTAGTATTAAACTCATAGTCAAGATGTTTACGGTATCCTGGTAGAAACTTATGACCCTTATTGTCAATATTATATGAGCTACTTATCTTACGAACATTATTATACACTTTAAAATATAGTTTGTCAATATAAACGTATTAATTCGTTTATAAGTCTACATAATATTCGTATTGTTTTTAAAAGATTCCCTTATATCAATTCTTTTACTGCTTGAAAGTGCTACTATTAATTTAATCCTTGCTTTTTGTCCTGGCATACTTTCTTCAAAAAATACACCTAAGTCTTTAAGCATTTTCCCTCCACCTTCATATCCATAAGATTCATATACCCTTCCCTCAAAGCATCTAGAAACGATGACAACAGGTATATTATTATTTAAAGCTCTTTTTATTCCAGCTACCATAGAAGGTGGAACATTTCCTCTTCCTAAAGCTTCTATAACAATTCCTTTATAACCTTTATCTATAAAATAATTTATGTAATCCGAACTCATTCCTACCACACATTTTATTAATGCAACCTCATCATTTATACTTTCTACATAATAAACCTTATGTTTTTTAGTCTTTCTATAAAATAACACCTTATTATTATCTACTATTCCTATTGGGCCAAAGTTTGGAGTTTTAAAAGCATTAAGTGCCATTGAATTTGCTTTAGTAACATCTGCTGCTGAACTTAATTCCCCATTAAAACAAACTAATACACCTCTACCTTTAGCTTCTTCTGAAATTGCCGTACATATTGAAGTTGCTAAATTAAATGGACCATCATATCCAAGTTCTGAACTGCTTCTCATAGCACCTGTTACAACTATTACCTTTTCTGTATCTATAGTTAAATCTAAGAAGTACGCCGTTTCTTCTAAGGTATCTGTCCCATGAGTTAATACAACTCCATCTATATCTTCTCTATCTACTAAAGATTTTATAAATTTACTAAGTTCTAGCATGTTTTGTATTGTAATATGTGGAGATGGTTTACTAGAAAAGCTATGAGATTCTATCTCTGCAAATTCTTCTATTCCAGTTACCATTGACATTATTTCTTCTCCAGTTAAACTTGGAACAGCCGCTTTTATTCTTTCATCTACTTTCATAGAAATTGTTCCTCCATTAAAGACTACTGCTACCTTTTTCATATTTTCCCTCCTAAAATTAATTAAAAAATAAAAACCCTTGGATAAACCAAAAGTTTAAAAAATTTAAATCTAAATTAGATTATTGGTAGGTCGGCGTATCCTACATCTCTTATTACTGAAATTCAGCGTATGAGGAGCCCTTTCTCACCTCAATAATCTATTAATTTTATGCCAATATACATATTATAGCTTTTATACAAAAATGTTTCAACTTTTATTATTTCCATTTTATTAATTTTCCTCTATATAGTCTATTGTTTATTTTACCTTCACTTATAGGATACATTGTTGAAACATATATATAATCCCTTTTGCTATCTATATCTATACCTATTAGTATATTCGTCTCTGCCTTTTTTATTAATTCGATATGAATCCCTTTTTCAGTTAGCTTATATACCCCTATATAGTCTGGATCTTCAATTATATTTCTCATATATTCTATTAGATTCCCAACTATTTTTTTACTCAACTGTTTTCCATGTCTTTTTTTAATATGCTTTAATACCCCTGGGGAGGCATAGATGGTACCTGTAAATTTTACCCCTAAGTTTTCTGCCATTCTTTCTTTAAAATATCCTACTCTCTTATAGGTACAAAATCTGTCTTCCATAATATCCCTCAATTCTGTATAGTGTATATGAGCTTTATTTTTAAAAGATCTTACTAATATATTATTCATTAGTATTGTTTTAATTTACAAATATAATGTAAATGTACTATTTATTTTATAAAGAAAAAGGTCAGTCTACAATAAGACTAACCTCTTTCTTTATAAGATAATGCAGATTAACCCTCCACTACCTTCATTTATTATCTTTTGAAGTGTTTTCTGAATTTTAACTTGTACATCATCAGGCATTTTATATAATTTATTTTGTAATCCTTCTTTTATCAACACTTCCAAAGGTTTACCAAACATATTACTTTGCCATAAAGATGCTGGATCCTTATCAAATTGCTCCATTAGTGATTTTACTAATTCTTCACTTTCTTTTTCTGATCCCATTATAGGACTTATTTCAGTTTTTATATTAGCTTTTATAAAGTGAAGTGATGGGGCAGATGCTTTTAGCTTCACACCAAACTTCGTTCCTTGCTTAACCATTTCAGGCTCTTCAAATTTCATTTCTGATAACTGTGGTGCAACTAATCCGTAACCAGTTTCTCTTACATCAATTAGTGCATCCTTTACTTTATCATATTCTTTTTTGGCAAAATTTAATTCTTTTATTAAAGATAATAAATCACTTTCTGATTGAACATCTAAATCACAAATTTCACTTAGTATGTTATAGAAAATTCCATCTTTAGGTTTCATAGTAATAATTGCCTTACCTTCTCCCAAATCCACTGAACTCATTTCTGTTGGAGATAAATTTTCTTCTTCTTTTAATAAATTTAATGTAGTTTTAATATCTCTAACCTTACTTATGTTTTCGCACATTCCTTTTATTATATTAAAGAAATTCTTTTTTAACCAATGTTCAGTCTCTAATTTTTCAACCCAACTTGGCATATTTATATTAATTTCTTTTACTGGGAATTCTTTAAGTACATGTTTAAATATATTTTCTACATCACTTTCATTCATATTAGCCACATCCATAACTTGAACTGTAACATCATATTTTTCTTCTAAATTTTTTTTCATCGCTCTTGTTTCTGGAGCATTAACATATTTCGTATTAAGTACAACTATGAAAGGCTTATTTATAGCCTTTAATTCATCTATTACTCTTTCTTCTGCTTCTAAGTACTCATCTCTTTCTATCCCTGTAATACTTCCATCTGTTGTAACTACAAGGCCTATGGTAGAATGATCCGTTATAACTTTTCTAGTTCCTATTTCTGCTGCATCTTCAAAAGGTATTTCGTAATCGTACCATGGAGTATTTACCATTTTAGCTTCTTCTCCATCCATATATCCTACTGCACCTTTTACAATATAACCAACACAATCAACCATTCTAACCTTAAATTTTATGTCTTCATCGATAGTTATTTCTACAGCTTCATTTGGAACAAACTTAGGCTCTGTTGTGTGAATACTTTTTCCTGATCCACTTTGAGGTAATTCATCTTTTGCTCTTTCCTTTTTATAATTATTATCAATCTTTGGTATTACCATAAGGTCCATAAACTTCTTTATAAATGTTGATTTACCTGTTCTAACTGGTCCAACAACACCTACATATATGTCCCCTTGTGTTCTTTCAGCTATATCCTTGTATATATTAAAGCTGTCCACGGTGTACCCTCCTATTTATTTTTAACACTATATATATATTCAAGGATATAAAAAATATACAGTTTTTTAAAATTTTTAAAGATTCCTCGAAGTACATATATAATAATATATTAATTTCATTTTAATAATATTACTATATATAGTTAAAATGATAAAAGGATCGGTGCTAAAATGAAAATTAAT
>NZ_ASRV01000051.1 GCF_000401215.1 Clostridium sartagoforme AAU1
ATTAATAAAAAAAGAAAAAGCTCCCTTAGGAGCTTTTAAAATAAATTAAATCAATACTTATTTTTAGTATATTTCGCTTTTTCTTTCTCTTTCCATTAAATCTATTACTGCATCTTTAGGATTCTTTTCTTCAAATAATATTTTATACAAAACATCTGTTATAGGCATTTCAATATTTAATTTTTCTTTTAACTCATAGAAGGATCTACATGCTTTAATTCCTTCTACTACCATTCCTACTTCTTTTATAGCTTCGTCAGTTGTTTTTCCTGTACCTATTAAATAACCTGCTTTTCTATTTCTAGAATGAAGACTAGTACAAGTAACTATTAAATCTCCCATACCAGTAAGTCCAAGGAAAGTTTCAGCTTTACCACCAAGCTTAACTCCTATCCTAACGATTTCAGCCATACCTCTTGTCATAAGTGCTGCTTTTGAATTATCCCCATATCCAATTCCATCACAAACTCCTGCTGCCAATGCAATTATATTTTTAACTGCACCACCAATTTCAACGCCTATCAAATCTTCATTAGTATAAACCCTAAAATTGATACTTATAAATAAATCTTGAACTTTTTTAGCTGCATCTAAATGATGTGAAGCTACTACTACAGTTGTTGGAATATCAAAAGCTACTTCTTCAGCATGACTAGGCCCGGATAAAATTACCACTTTATTATTTGGTAATTCCTCTTCTATAACTTGAGATAATCTTAAATTGCTTCCTTCTTCAATTCCTTTAGCTATACTTATAATTATAACATCTTTTTTTATCTTATTTTTTAACGATTTTGCTACTACTCTTATAGCATGTGAAGGTACAGCTAAAACTATAAACTCTGTATTTTCTATAGCTTCATCTAAATTAATATAAGCAGTGACATTTTCAGGTATATGTAAATCTTTAATATATCTATCATTTCTTCTATTTATATTAATATCATTAACTGTATTTTTTTCTCTATCATATACACTAACCTTATTACCTTTATTAGCCAACAGTATTCCTAGCGCAGTACCAAAACTACCTCCTCCTAAAAAGGTCACATTACTCATTATTATTCCTTCCTTTCTCTATATTCTATTTGAATACCAGTTCCACTAAAATCAAAACTTTCCCTTAATTGATTTTCAAGATATCTTTCGTAAGAAAAATGTGATGCACTTGAATCATTAACAAAGAATATAAACTTCGGTGGTTTTGATGCAACTTGAGTTGCATAATAAATCTTCATCCTTTTAAGACCTACTATTGGTGGTTCTTTCATAAGAACAGCTTTATTTATAACTTCATTTAATATTCCAGTAGGGATTCTCTTTGAATAATTATCATAACATTCTCTTGCTATTTCTAAAACCTTATGTGCTCTTTGACCAGTTTTTGCAGATATAAATAAGTATTTTGCATACTTTAAAAACTTAAGACTCATTTGTAAATCTTCTTTATATCTTTGCATAGTTTTATCATCTTTTTCTATCAAGTCCCACTTGTTAACTATAACCATAATAGCTTTGTTCATTTCATGAGCATAACCTATTATTTTTTCATCTTGTTCAGTTATTCCTTCAGTAGCATCAATCATTAATATACATACATCTGCTCTTTCTATTGCAGTATATGTTCTGATTACAGAGTATCTTTCTATTTCTTCCTTAACTTTACTTTTTCTCCTAAGTCCTGCTGTATCTACTAAAATAAATTTTCCATGTTCAGTTTCTAATGTACTATCTATGGAATCCCTTGTTGTTCCAGGTATATCCGAAACTATTAATCTTTCTTCTCCAAGCAGTCTATTTATTAATGATGATTTACCAACATTAGGTTTTCCTATCATTGCTATTCTAATAAAATCATCTTCTTCATCTTCTTCATTATATTTATCAAAATTTTCAACTATTCTATCTAGCATATCTCCTAGTCCTAATCCTTGAGATGCTGATATGGTTACTGGATCTCCAATTCCTAAATTATAAAATTCCCAAGCATTTTCTTCTTCTTTTAAAGAATCAACTTTATTAACAACTAAAACAACTTCTTTTTTACTTTTTCTAAGCATACTTGCAACTTCATGGTCAGCAGGAGTTAATCCTTCTTTTCCATCAACAACAAACACTATAACATCAGCTGTTTCAATAGCTATATTTGCTTGTCTTCTCATTTGCTTAACTATTATGTCTTCTCTTTCAGGTTCTATACCACCAGTATCTATCATTGTAAAATTGTACTTAAGCCATTCAGCTTGAGCATATACTCTATCTCTTGTAACTCCTGGTGTATCCTGAACTATAGATATTCTATGTCCTGCCAATCTATTGAATAAAGTGGATTTACCTACATTTGGTCTTCCAACTATAGCAACTATCGGTTTACCCATTATTTTTCCTCCTCACAATTTTCATTTATTATATCAATAAGGTCATCTCCTGTATAATCACAAACTATAACCTTAATTCCAAGGGCTTTTTCTAAATCTTCTATTCTTAAATCATCCAACATAATCATATCTGCTGGGCCAAGTTCATATCCTTTTCTAAACATATTACTTGGCATAATTAAATAATCTGTTTCTATTTTTCCTTTTAATTGATCTATTATATCAGTTCCAGTTAAAAGTCCTGCTACTGTTATAGTATTTCCAAAGAAATTATTAATAATTTTATATACATCAATCTTAATATTTGGATTATGTCTTTTTATATTGTTTGCACATTTTTTTATTTCTTCATATGCAAGTTCCCCAGTAACCATTGAAAAACTACCCTTACGGTTTTTATCTAGGAATTCTAAAGAGTTTTGAGTAACTTCCCTAAAATATCTTATCATTCCTACACCATCTTCTAGTTGTTCATATTCTGAGTAAAATTCATCATTTGGAACATCTAAACCTGCTACTAAATAAAATTCATCAGATAATCTCACAAAAGGAGTACCTGTTTCTTCTACAAATCTTCTTTGAAGATCTTGTACCATCATAATTTCATTTTTTGCAGTTTCATTTGTAAATGTATCTACATGTGGAAGATTTTCTCTAAACTTAGTTATACCTATAGGTACAACTGCTATATTCTTTACATATGGATGCAGTTCATATAAATCAATAATAGTTTTTCTTAATTCTTCACCATTATTTACGTTAGGTATGCATACTATTTGTGCATGCATTACAATTTCTGCATCTCTTAACTTTTTAAGTCTTTCCATTATGCTTCCTGCAAATCTATTTTTTAGCATTTTCACTCTTAATTCTGGATTAGTAGTATGTACAGAAATGTTTATAGGACTTATTTTATATCTTATTATTCTATCGATATCTTCGTCCTTCATATTTGTTAACGTAACAAAGTTTCCTTGTAAAAAGGATAATCTTGAATCATCATCTTTGAAATATAATGTATTTCTCATACCTTTTGGAAGTTGATCAATAAAGCAAAACATACAATTATTTGAACATCTTTTAGCTTTATCCATTATTCCACCATCAAATTCAATACCTAAATCTTCTCCATATTCCTTTTCAATTTCATATTCCCAAACTTCTCCATCAGGTTTTTCAATTTCTAGAAGTACTTCTTCATCTGCTGCTAAAAATTTATAATCTATGATATCATCTATGGGTGTACCATTAATTGATATTAATACATCATTAACCTCTATTCCAACCTCTTCTGCAATACTTCCAAGGTCTACCTTTTTAATTAGATTTTTCATTTTTTCACCTCAATATTTTAAAAAGTATCTTTATATTATGTCATTTTATATAATAATTTTCCCCATATATAAACGAAATTATCTAAGATTCTTATTTATTAAGTTCTTTATATTTAAGTTGTTACCTTTTTTATATTAAATCGCAATTCACCTAATTATAATCATCACTTGATGTTATATTACATTAATAATAATATCTAGTCAATAAAAAACATCCCTATCATTAGGGATGTTTTTTATTTATTTATTCATTTAAGTCAACATAATTACCCTCTTTTGAAAAAATTATCCATTCACATATATTAGTTACATGATCTCCAATTCTCTCTAAATACTTTGATGCAAATAATATTTGTGTCCCTTGATTTATCATTGATTCATCTTTACCCATTTTCTTTAGTACTATTTCAAACATTCCTTGATAAATTTCATCTACTCTATCATCCATATCACAAATTTCATATGCTGCCTTCTCGTCTCCATTTACATATGCTTCAATTGAAAGTTTTATCATATTTGTAACTATGTCTACTATTTGCCAAACTGGTGCTATTTCATTTGAAAAATTAACACCTTTAACTCTTGGAACTATCTTGCAAATATCTACTGCATAATCTGCCATTCTTTCAAGATCTGTAACTATTTTAGTTGTAGTATATATACTTCTTAAATCCCTTGCAAGCGGCGACTCAGTAGCCATGAACTTAATACATTTTTCTTCTATTTCTTTTTGAAGATTATCTACTTTATCATCATCTTTCATAACTTTTTTTGATAATTCTAAATTTTGATCCTTAAGTGCCGTCATGCTATCATATATTTGTTTTTCAACCAGGCTTGCCATTTCAATAAGTTCAGAATTTAAAAGCTTTATCTTGTTGCTCATTACTTCTCTCATCATTTCAAATCACCTCTTATATATTTTAACCAAATCTTCCAGTAATATAATCTTCTGTTCTTTTGTCTTTAGGTTTATAGAATATATCTTCAGTATCTCCGTATTCTACTATTTCACCATTTAAGAAAAATGCTGTCTTATCAGCAATTCTTCCTGCTTGCTGCATATTATGAGTTACAATAATAACTGTGTACTTCTTTTTTAGCTCCTCCATCAATTCCTCCATTTTATTTGTGGATATAGGATCTAAGGCAGAGGTCGGTTCATCCATTAATATGATTTCTGGTGAAACTGCTATAGTTCTAGCTATACATAATCTTTGTTGCTGTCCTCCTGATAAACCTAAAGCACTTTTTTTAAGTCTATCTTTGACTTCATCCCAAAGAGCTGAACCTTTTAAACTCTTTTCCACTATCATGTCTAATGTTTTTTTATCTTTTATTCCGTGAAGTCTAGGTCCATAGGCTATGTTATCATAAATCGACATAGGGAATGGATTGGGTTTTTGGAATACCATTCCTATTTTTGTTCTTAATGCAATAACATCCTTACTCTTATATATATCTTCTCCATCTACAGATATTTCTCCATCTATTTTTACATTATCTATTAAATCATTCATTCTATTTAATGTTCTTAAAAAAGTTGATTTTCCGCATCCAGAAGGGCCTATAAATGCAGTAACTTTATTGGCTTCTAAATCTATACTTATATTTTTTAATGCTTGGTTATCACCATAATATAAATTTAAATTTCTAACTTTAATTTTAGGCATTATTTCATTTGACATACTTACACCTCTTAGTTTTTTAATAATTTGCCTTGCTAAACTTTTTGGTTATAATCTTAGCTATAATATTTAAAATCAATATAATAATTATTAAAACTATTCCAACAGCTGCTGCTTGTTCTATATTACCAGCTTCTTGAGTTACTAAATATGATTGCACCGTCAGTGTTCTGGCACTAGACATGATTCCCTTAGGCATTTTTGCAACAGTTCCTGCAGTTAAAAGTATTGCAGCTGATTCTCCAACCACACGTCCTACTGAAAGTATAACTCCAACTAATATTCCTGGAATAGCACTTGGTACTATAACTTTATACAGTGTTTGAAACCTTGTTGCTCCAAGTCCTAGTGAAGCCTCTTTATATGAAGATGGAACTGATTTTAAAGCTTCTTCTGTTGTTCTTATTATTACTGGTAATATTATTATTGCAACAGTTAAGGATCCCGCTAATAAAGAATATCCAAATTTTAATGTTACAACAAAAAATATTGATCCAAATAATCCATATACAATAGATGGAATTCCAGATAAGCTTTCAGTTGCAAACCTTATTATCTTTACAATTTTTCCTTGTTTTGCATACTCTGTTAAATAAATTGCTGCTAATACTCCTATTGGAGTAGCTACTAATATGGATATAAACACAGTATACAAAGTGGCTACTATCATGGGCAATATTCCCCCATCGCCTGATGCTGAATAATTTTTTGTTATAAAGTCTATGCTTATATGTTTATATCCCTTAACAAATATAAATCCTAATATAAATATTAATACTCCAACTGTAATTCCAGCTGAAATCCATAATAATAACTTTAGAATATTTTCTCTAAATTTTCTCATATCTATTTACCTTCCTTATTAGAAAGTTTACTTAATATTAAATTTAATAATAATATAAATAAAAATAATATAACTCCTGTTGCAAATAACATTTCTTGATGTGTTCCAAATGCATAACCCATTTCTAAGGCAATATTAGTTGTTAAAGGTCTTACAGAATCCATTATAGATTTTGGAATTATAGCCGAGTTTCCTGCTACTAATATTATTGCCATAGTTTCACCAATTGCTCTTCCTATTCCAAGAACAACTGCTGCTAAAATACCAGACCTTGCAGCTGGAACAACAACTTTAAAAGTTGTTTCTATATGTGATGCACCAAGTGCTAATGATCCCTCTTTATATGATTTAGGAACTGACCTAATTGCAGTTTCCGAAACTGTTATTATAGTTGGTAACATCATAACTGATAAAACAATTATAATTGCTAAAAGACTTTGGCCCTTTGGAAGATTAAAAGTATTCATAATCCATGGCACTACTACTGCTAATCCAAATACTCCATATAAAACCGATGGAATTCCTGCTAAAAGTTCAACTGCTCCTGATATTATCTTACCTACTTTTTTGGGTGCGATCTCTGCTATAAATATAGCTGTTAGTATTCCAATAGGTACTCCTATAACAAGTGATCCCAATGTTCCAAATATAGATGCAAGTACCATCGGTAAGACTCCAAACTTATCTGAACCTGGTACCCATACTGATCCAAATATAAAATTCTTAAATGAATATCCCTTACTTATAAAAGGATTTAACCCTTTAAAAAACACAAATCCTATAATTAACAATAAACTTATTACTGCAATAAGAGCACTTCCAAAAAATATCGCTTTTGATACATTTTCTATTACATACTTGCTATTGTTATTTTTTTTTACGTTTAACATGATTACCCTCTCCTATGAAAGTAAGAATGCCCAATAATGAGCATTCTTAATAACTCAAAGTTATTTAACTGGAATTAACTTATTTTCTTTAACTATTGTTTGACCTACATCACTTAAGATAAAATCAATTAATTTTTGACCATTATCTGTTAACTTTCCTTCCTTTGTTGCTAATAAAAACGGCCTAGATATTTTATATTCTCCTGATTTCACTAAATCTGCTTTCGGCTCTATATTTTCAACATTCACAATATTTACTTTATCATCTAAGTATTCAAAAGAGACAAATCCTATTGCATTTTCATTTCCTGCTACTGTTTCTTTTAAACCACCATTACCATTAGAAATCATTGCATCTGCTTTTAATTCTTCTGATTTGTATCCAACTATTTCTTGGAAAGCATCTCTTGTTCCTGATCCTTCTTCTCTTGAGGCAACAACTATAGGTGCATCCTTTCCACCCTCAATTTCTTTCCAGTTAGTTATCTTCCCTGTATATATTCCTTTTATTTGCTCTAATGTTATATTTTTAATTACGTTATTCTTATTTGTTATTATTGCTATACCATCATATGCTATAATTGTTGGTTTTACTTCTTTTTCTTCTTCTGATTTTAATTCTCTTGAAGACATTCCTATTTCTGATACTCCGTTTATAGCATCTTTAATCCCAGCTGAAGATCCTACTTGATTTATTTCTATAGATACATTGTTATTGTCTATTTCATACTTCTCTGCAATTTTTTCCATTAATGGTCCAACTGACGTTGAGCCTGAAACTGATATTGTTACTGACTTTTCTGAAGAGTTATTATTTGTATTTGAGTCTCCTTCTTTTCCACATCCCATAAATACTCCTGATGCCATAGAAACTAATAAAGCTGTACATATTATCTTTAAACTTTTTCTTTTCATAAATTTCCCCTCCAAATTAATAATTTAAATTTATTATTTTTTATTAATTTTCCTTACATATTTATATTAGTCCCTAAAAGTTAAGTAAATATTAGCTTAATGTTAAGAAAAGTTATGAAATTGTTAAATGAAATTTAAACAAGCTTATTTTAATGTATAAAAAAAGAAAAGACTTACAACATCTTTTCTTTTTTATATTTAATCATTCAATTTTATAGGTCTTCTTAACCTAATTGTAAATTTAGTTCCTTTATTTAATGTAGAATTAACAAAAATTTCTCCATTAAACATTTTAACTATATGCTTGACTATAGCTAATCCTAACCCCGTACCGCCTTTTGCTCTTGATTTATCAACTCTATAAAATCTTTCAAATATTCTTGGTAAATCCTCTTTTGGTATTCCTATTCCATTATCTTCTACTTCTATGTATGTATAATCATTTACATTATAAATTTTTATCTTTATATTTGTTTCATTATTTGAGTATTTAATAGCATTCTCCACTAGATTTAATATCATTTGGAAAATTTATCCCTATCTCCAATTAAATTCTTAGTTGCCTTATTTATAAATTCTATTTCTATATTTTTATTATTCATTTGAGGAGTAACCATATTTATTACATCTTCTATAACTTCTTTTGGATTAAATGTTTCTTCCTTCATTCTATGATTGTTTTCAATATTAGAAAGAATTAAAATATCATTTATTAAATTTGTTAATCTTTCTGCTTCTTTGTCTATTATATCCAAAAATTTATTTTTAGTATCTATATCTTCAACAAATTTTAAAGTTTCTGCAAAACCTTTTATTGAAGTTAATGGAGTTTTTAGTTCGTGAGAAACATTAGCTACAAACTGACTCCTAATATTCTCTAATCTTTTAATATCTGTTATATCTAATACTGTTATAACTACACCTATTGGTATTTTTTTATCATTTATTATCGGTGCCTTTTTAATTCTCAGCTCCCTTGGTATAGGATGTATTAATTTTATTTCCTTCATTTCTATAAACGGTACATTTTTCATAAATGTTAGTATATCATAATCTATTATATACTCCGATATCTTTTCTCCTATAATATCCTTTTTTATTCCAAATAAATTTTTAGCATATGGATTTATTAAAATTACGTTTTGTTTATTATCTACTGCTATTACTCCACTTTCCATACTTTCTAAAATAGCTTCTAATTTATTTCGTTTATCTAGAGAATCACTTATTTTAGCTTGAAGTTGATCTGCCATATTATTAAAAGTACTTGCTAATGATCCAATTTCATCATTTGTAAATATACTTACTCTTCTTCCATAATCACCATTAGCAATTTTATTAGTTACTATTTCTAGTTCTTTAACTGGATAAATTACAGCTCTTACTAATTTTAATGATAGCCCTAAAGATAATAAAATGACAAATACTATTACAATAGAATAGTACTTAATATAATCTTCAGAAAATAACTTTATTGTATATAATGAAACTGAAGATCTTATTATTGTATTATCATCAATTCTCGTTGCATAATAAATTACATTTGTATTTTCTGTATTACTATATCTTGTTGAAGAAGCTTCTCCATTTTTAAATGCTCCTATTACTTCTTCTCTATTTAAATGATTTTCAAGATTTTTATTATCCGTATCTTTTACTACAGTTCCTTCCTTATCTACAAAAGTGAATCTTACTTTTGAATTGTTTATAGTAAAGTTCTTTAAATTATTCTCATCAAAGTTATTTGATTTTATAACCAAATTATTATAAACAGCTAGAATCTCTTTAGTTCTATCTATTTCTTTAAAGTTTACTAGTGCTATAAAAGAGCAAGTCACAATAATTAAAGCAAAAATTACAGTTATCAATGATGATGCTAATATTCTTTTTCTCATAATTCTTAGTTATTAGGATTAAATCTATACCCTACTCCCCTTATAGTTTCTATTAGTTTTGGATTTTTATCATCTTCTTCTACCTTTTTTCTTAGATATCTTATGTGCACATCTACTGTTCTTGTTTCTCCAACATATTCATATCCCCAAATTTTATCTAGAAGAGTTTCTCTTGTTAATATTTTCCCTCTATTCTTAACCAATATTTCTAACAACTCAAATTCTTTTAATGTTAAATCTATTTTTTTATCAAATATAAAGACATCTCTTCTATCAAAATTTATTAAAATTCCATTTGATTTATATACTTCTTCACTTCCTTCTACCGATTTTATTCTTCTTAAGACAGCCTTTATTCTCGCTAATAATTCTCTTATTGAAAATGGCTTTGTAATATAATCGTCAGCACCAAGCTCTAACCCTAGTATTTTATCTAATTCTTCACCCTTTGCAGTTAACATTATAACTGAGATATCTTTGGTTTCATTGTCATTTCTAATTGATTTACATACGTCAAATCCATCTAATCCTGGAATCATTAGATCAAGTAGCATAAGATTTGGTTTTTCTTCTCTAGCGATTCTTACAGCGTCTATTCCATTATTGGCAGTTATAACCTTATACCCTGAATTTGTCAAATTATAGCTTATAAGCTCCACTATATGATCTTCATCATCTACAACTAATATTTTTTCTTTTGACATTAATACCCCTCCCTACTTTATAAAAGTAAATGAAAATAATCTTCCATAAGTACCTTCTGATTTTCTATATGAGTATAATTTTGTATCTCTTTCACAATGAGTGCATAAATTAAGTGAATATATATTGTCTTCATTAATTCCAAAATTTCTTATATCATTTAATATACATTCTTGCATACTTAATTTTCTTCCATCAAATAGTTTATATTCATCAATCTTTGTCTTTAAAAGAAATTTTTCTTTTAACTCTTCAGAAACTTCATAACAGCATTTTCTTATATGTGGTCCTATAAATACTTTTGTTTCATTTTTATTTATATTGAACCCCTCTTCAATTTTTGATAATGTTTTTAAAACTATTGAATTATATGTTCCTTTCCAACCACTATGAATAGCTGCTATAACATTACTTTTTTCATCAGCTATAATAATTGGAACACAATCTGCTGTAAACACTCCAATTGCTACATTTAATTCATCCGTAATTAAGGAATCCCCTTCTTCTTCTTTAATATTTGTATAACTTTCATCATATATATAAGCTTTATCACTATGAATTTGGTTAAGATAAATAACATCTTGTAACCTGAATTCATTTTTTATACTATTTAAATTATCTATTCCATAACTGGTATTTCTATTAAAACTTCTATCTTTTTCAGCTGTTGAAAATGCTAAAGTTATTTTTCCAAGATTATAAATCAAAAAGTCTTTTCTTTTCTCAAAATCACATATAGATAAGTTAACCATATAGTCACCTCTTTACTTCATTTTAATACATTTTACCATTTATTAATTATATTTTCTATTTCTTTTGCTAACCAAAGTTATATTTTAACTTACTTTTAACTAAAAAAATTAACTTAAAATAGAAAATGAAGAATTCCTATTTTAAGTTAATTTTTTATTTTGTAGAAACTAAACTTTTTATTTCTTCTAAAAAAGTGTTTATATCTTTAAATTGTCTATAAACAGATGCAAATCTCACATAAGATATTTCATCTATTTCTTTAAGTCTTTCCATAACCATTTCGCCTATACTTTTAGAGTCTACCTCAGTTATCATCTTATTAGAAATAGCTTTTTCTATATCCTCGGCTAATTCTTCAATTTGTTTCCTTGATATAGGTCTTTTTTGACAAGCTATTATAAGTCCATTTACTATTTTTTCTTTATTAAAATTCTCTCTCGTTGAATCTCTTTTAATAACTAGTATTGGAATATCTTCAACTTTTTCATACGTTGTATATCTTTTATTACATCGTAAGCATTCTCTTCTTCTTCTAATAGTAGTATTATCATCTGTTGATCTTGAATCTACTACTTTACTTTCTTCAAATGAGCAAAAGGGACATCTCATCTTCTTATTCACGCCTTTCCTAAGTATTATCTTAAGTATATATAGATTATACAGATTTTTTTTTACTATTACTAGATGTTATTTTATAAATTAAATTTATCTATATCTGTACTATCAACTAATATGACCTCTATTCCTGCTTTTTTAACTTTGCTCCATGGTATTTCTAAATCTTCTTCTTTACTGAACCAGCCTTTAGCAGTCCCTGGTAATATAATAGATATTACCTTACTTTCTGAAATATCTATAACAAAATCTTTAATATATCCCATCTTTGATCCTGTTTTAATATCTATTACTTCCATAGTTCTAAGCGCATTTAATGAGTGTAATAAAAAGTCTTCTTCTTCCATTTGTGAATATTCTTCATTTTCAATTTTCATACCATCAAATAATCCCATAAAATATCCTCCCTTAATAAGTTATAACTATTTTAATATTTATATTATAGCTTGTACATTGTGTAGCTATTTTAAAAGAGCTCTTATAAAAGAGCTCTATACATATTTCCTCATATGTTTTAAAGCGGTTTTTTCTAATCTTGATACTTGTGCTTGAGATATTCCTATTTCATCTGCAACTTCCATTTGAGTTCTTCCATTAAAAAACCTTAAGGTTAATATTAATTTTTCTCTATCATTTAATTTTTTCATTGCTTCTTTAATAGATATGTTTTCAAGCCAATTTTCATCACTATTTTTAGAATCGCTTATTTGATCCATAACATATATTGCATCCCCACTATCATGATATATTGGTTCAAATAATGATACTGGATCTTGAATAGCATCTAATGCAAATACTACTTCTTCTCTTGGCAAATTAAGTTCTTTCGCTATTTGTGATACTGTTGGTTCTTTATTATTATCTTTTACCAACCTATCTCTAACTAATAACGCCTTATAAGCTATATCTCTTAAAGATCTACTTACCCTTATTGAATTATTGTCTCTTAAATATCTTCTTATTTCACCTATTATCATCGGTACTGCATAAGTTGAAAATTTAACATTTTGACCTAAATCAAAATTATCTATAGCTTTCATTAATCCTATGCATCCAACCTGAAATAGATCATCAACATTTTCACCTCTATTATTAAATCTTTGTATAACACTTAAAACTAATCTTAAATTGCCCTTAATAAATATTTCTCTAGCGCTTTTATCCCCATCTCTCATTCTTAAA
>NZ_ASRV01000052.1 GCF_000401215.1 Clostridium sartagoforme AAU1
ATCAACATTTTCACCTCTATTATTAAATCTTTGTATAACACTTAAAACTAATCTTAAATTGCCCTTAATAAATATTTCTCTAGCGCTTTTATCCCCATCTCTCATTCTTAAAAGTAATTCTCTCTTTTCTTTTTCTTTTAAGATAGCTAGTTTGGATGTATTTACTCCACATATTTCTACTTTATTAATAATCAAGCTCATCAACCCCTTCAGAAGTAATAACATACTGCATTAAAAAGTATCTCCGAGAGTGATGTGTTTTATACTAAAGACAACCTAAATCATTTTATTGATTTCTTTTTTTAATCTATTTATTATTTTTTTTTCTAATCTTGAAATATACGATTGTGATATTCCAAGCATATCTGCTACTTCTTTTTGTGTTTTTTCTCTAGTTCCATTTAAACCAAATCGTAATTTCACAATTTCCTTTTCCCTATCATTCAGATTTTTTAAAGCTAGAAATAATAACTGTCTATCTACTTCATCTTCGATTAAGTTATAAACAGTATCATTTTCTGTTCCTAATATATCAGATAATAAGAGTTCATTACCATCCCAATCTATATTTAACGGTTCATAAAATGATATTTCTGCTTTTACCTTACTATTTCTTCTTAAATACATTAATATTTCATTTTCAATACATCTTGAAGCATATGTCGCCAATTTTATTTTCTTTTCAGGATTAAATGTATTTACAGCTTTTATTAATCCAATAGTCCCAACAGAAATTAAATCTTCTACGCATACTCCTGTATTTTCAAACTTCCTTGCTATATAAACAACTAATCTTAAGTTTCTTTCAATTAAAATATCCCTTATTGATTCATCTCCATGTATAAGCTTTTCAACAAGTTCTTCTTCCTCTTCTTTCTTTAATGGTGGAGGAAGAGCATCATTCCCTCCTACATAATGAACCTCTGGTTTGAAAATTTTTAATTTTTGTAAAATCCTATTTATTAATATTTTTAAACTCATCATATTCTCACCTATATTACTCCTCTTGATAATAATGCATTAAACTCATTTTCTTTACTTAATTTATTTTTACAACTGCAAATTATAACCTCTACAGTTTTCCATTCTTTACCTTCCCCTTTTATTCTCACCTTTTCGCTTTTGAATCCCTTTAAATTTCCTTCTTCCCCTATTGTGCTATATGGAATGTAAAATAATTCATTACTTGGTACTTTTAATCCACTTAAAAGATCATTTTCTATTATTATACATGGTAGATTAGTTACTGGTTCCCTTAAGGCATTTCCTGTATCTAGTAGCCCTTTAATAGACAAAGTATTTTTTTCATCAAAAATTTCTATCTCGTATATAAAGTTTTTTATTAGTGCTCTTTCTCTTAAGTAATCTGTTATCCTAACCACAACTATATATAGTATCATTATTGAAATTAGTAAATATTTTATAGAATAATTATTAATTTCAAAAGATTTGAATATACTGTATTGGTTGTCCATTATTGAAAAAGCAAAACAAAATCCACATAATGTAAATGATATTATAATAAATGTTACCGAAGATTTTATTAAGTTTTGTAATTTAAAACTTTTTGTAGATATTAAATTCATTAGTAATACTACCAAAAGCTTAATTGGCAGAGAAGTTAAAATACTGCTTTGTAAAAATAGAACTACTGTATAAAACGCTCCTACAATAGCTGCAAAGTAAATAGATTTACCATACTTGTACCTAAGAACCTTCATAGTAACTAATAGTAGAAATAAGTTTACAAAAAAATTTTCTATTATAAGTATATCTATGTAAACTACCATATTTTTCTCCCCCTTTGTACTTAAATTATAAACTGTTAGCTTTCAAAATTTTGTCATAAAAACTCTTTGTAAAATATATTTTCATCTCTTATTTATTACATATAATTACAGTTATTTAACTATTTAAATAAAAACTAACAAAGAAAACTATAATTATTAATATATATATTCGAATAAAAAAAGAAGATGTTAAAAACATCTCCTTTTTTAAAAGTAAACTTTTAAATTATAATATAAATCATTTTGAACTATCTTCTTGATCTTAAAAAGCTTGGAATATTTACGCTATCAGTCTCAATATCTAAAAGAGGATCTACCTTCTTAGTTGGTTCTGATATATCCGCTTCAACTTTTATTGGTTGTTCTTTCACTGCTCTTTTTTCAAATATTGGTTCGTGATTTAATATTTTTTTATTGTCTTCCTCAAAACCTGTAGCTATAACAGTAATTCTTATTTCATCACTTAACGTTTCATCAATAACTGCACCAAATATTATATTTGCATCTGGATCTGCTGCTTCTCTAACTATATCTGCTGCTTCATATACTTCTATAGCTCCTAAATCAACTCCACCTGTAAAGTTAATAATAACTCCAGTAGCTCCATCTATTGATGTTTCTAGTAAAGGTGATGAAATTGCTTGTTTTACTGCATCCTGTGCTTTATTATCTCCTGTACCATGTCCAACTCCCATATGTGCAAGTCCTTTATTTAACATAACTGTTTCTATGTCTGCAAAGTCAGCATTAACTACTCCTGGGATTGTAATAAGGTCAGAAATCGCTTGTACACCTTGTCTTAAAACGTCATCTGCTAACTTAAATGAATCTAAAAGAGTTGTCTTCTTATCAGCCATACTTAATAATCTTTCATTTGGGATTATAACTAATGTATCTACTGCTTTCATGAGATTTTCAATACCCATTTCTGCATGTCTCATTCTTCTTTTCCCTTCAAATGGAAATGGCTTTGTAACTACCCCTACTGTTAGTATATTCATAGATTTAGCTATTTCTGCAACTACAGGTGCTGCACCAGTACCAGTTCCACCACCCATACCAGCGGTTATAAATACCATATTTGCACCTTTTATAGCTTCTGCTATTTCTTCTCTACTTTCTTCAGCCGCCTTCTTGCCAATCTCAGGATTAGCTCCAGCTCCAAGACCCTTTGTTAACTTTTCTCCAATTTGAATTTTAACATTAGCATGGGATAGCATTAAAGCTTGTTTATCTGTATTAACGGCAATAAACTCAACGTTTTTTAGCCCTTCTGTAATCATTCTATTAACGGCATTTCCGCCGCCGCCTCCACAACCAATTACTTTAATATTGGTTAACTCTTGCATATCTACTTCGAAATCTAACAAAATAACTCCTCCTTTAGAAAATATCTACTAGTAATTTTTCTACTTTGTCTCTTCTCTTAACAATTTCATCTTCATTTAATAATTCATTTTTTACTTAAATAATATATTTTTATATATTAATTTTACATCATACTGTACCTTTTTAACAATACTTTAATAATGTAAATAACAAAGATTTTGCTATTTCATCACAATAAATATATATTTTTCAATATTTTTTTACATTTTTTTACTTATTTTGTTTCAAATTATTATTATAATTTGGGAACTAATATAAAATTTATTTGCTTTTATAAAAATACCCATAATTTTATAATTAAATTTAATGAAATTCAATTATTATTTTATCATTTAAACTGAAATAACTCAACCTTTTAGTTTCTATTATAATAATTT
>NZ_ASRV01000053.1 GCF_000401215.1 Clostridium sartagoforme AAU1
ATTTTAATAAAAAAAAGAAAAGTTTTTTATTAAATAAGTTTTTATAATTTTTTAAAGAATAAAAAACAGAGATTAACTCTGTTTTTATTCTTTCTTATAGCATCATAATTCTTTTTATAGTTTCTCTATCAACTGAATATGTTAATGCAGTCTCTCCACTTATTATTCTTCTTTTATATAATTCTGCCAATGCCATATCCATAGTCTTCATACCATACTTCCCACCAGTTTGAATAGCTGATTCTATTTGATGTGTTTTACCTTCTCTAATTAGATTTTGTATTCCTGGAGTTGTGGTCATTATTTCTAAGGCTGCAACTCTACCGTTGTTATCTTCATTAGGTACTAATTGTTGTGATATAACACCTTGTAATACAGCTGCTAATTGTATTCTTATTTGTTGCTGTTGATGTGGTGGAAAAACATCTATTACTCTATCTATGGTTTTAGCAGCTCCTATTGTATGTAGTGTGGAGAATACTAAATGACCAGTTTCTGCCGCAGTTATCGCAATAGAAATAGTTTCAAGGTCTCTCATCTCCCCTACAAGTATAACATCCGGATCTTCTCTTAAAATAGCTTTTAGTGCACTTTGATAGCTATTGCTATCCTTTCCTATTTCTCTTTGATTGATTATACAATTATTATGCTTATGAAGATACTCTATAGGATCCTCTAATGTTATAATATGCGCTTCTCTTGTATTATTAATTTCATTTATCATTGCAGCTAACGTTGTGCTTTTCCCACTTCCAGTAGGTCCAGTAACTAGTACTAATCCTCTTTGCTTTTGGATTATATCCTTTATTACTTTAGGATGTTTTAATTCGTCTAAAGTAGGTATTTTTAATGCAATTACTCTTATTGCAATAGCATCACTATTTCTTTGCTTGAATACATTAACTCTAAATCTTCCTGTTCCTGATATAGAATAAGATGTATCCATTTCGCCTGTTTTATTATATAATTCAAAATTATCTCCTAATATTTCTTTTGCGAAATCTCTTAATGCATTTGGCATTAATTTTTCTGTTCCTAATTTTATTAATTTTCCATTAACCCTTATCGTTGGCGCTAATCCAACTGTTAAATGTAAATCCGATGCGCCTTTCTCTATTGTCTCATTTAATAAATCATTCAATACATACATTACTCTATATCCTCCATGTTGCTAAACTGTATACATTTTAACATATTCGATAAAACTTTTCATATTCCTTCTTTATATTGCATAATATTTCAACATGAAGCATATTTATATATTTTTTATTTGGATGATAGCTCTTTTTTTAATTTTTTTAAAGCTTTTTTCTCTATCCTTGAAACATACGATCTTGAAATTCCAAGTAATGCAGCTATTTCTCTTTGAGTCCTACATCTTCCATCTATAAGACCATATCTCATCTTCAATATTTCACCTTCTCTTTCACTTAATGAAACACCTATCTTATTATATAGTTGTTTTATTTGAAGATTACTTTCAACTTTTTCTAAAACAGAATCTTTTTCGCTACTTAAAACATCTATTAAACATATTTCATTTCCTTCCTTATCCATTCCAATTGGATCTTGTAAATAAACTTCATTTTTTTGTTTTTTATTGTTTCTAAAAAGCATTAATATTTCATTTTCTATACATCTTGATGCATAAGTAGCTAATCTAGTTCCCTTTGATGAGTCAAAAGAATCTATTGCTTTTATAAGTCCAACTGTTCCTATTGATATTAATTCATCTATATCTTTATTTGGAAAATTGTACTTTTTAACTATATGTGCTACTAATCTAAGATTTCTTTCTATTAAAATACTTTTTGCCTCTTTGTCTCCATTTTTTAAAAGTTTTAAATATTGCTCTTCTTCTTCTTCATCAAGTGGTTTTGGAAATGTATTATTGCCTGTTATGTATCCAGTTAAAAACACAGAATTACATAACAGCTCTATAATATTAGATAAAAAAACACAGAACTTCCTCCTAGTAGTGCTTATTATATAATATGAAGAAATTCAAAAATATTGCTTGTGTTTTTTAAAATAAAGTTGGAATATTTTTATTAATATAACTAAAACTGTTTTATTTATATAACTTGATTTATCTATTATATTAAAAAGTGTTATAAATTATATAATCTATAACACTTTTATCTTCATAATCAATTTCACATTTATAGCATTCTATTTAACTAATTCAGTAACTATTTCTCTAAAGATAGGGGCTCCAGTATTTCCTCCACCAAGTTCTCTTCCATCAGGGTGCTTTTCCCCTATATTAGGTGCGATAACAACTATAGTATATTTCTTACCATCTTTTTCAAAATATCCTGCAAACCATCCATGATTCGTACCTCCATTACCTGTTGAAGTACCTGTTTTCCCACCAATATTAACGCCTTCTACCTTTGCTTCAAATCCAGAACCTTCCCATATTACTTTGGACATTGTCTCTTGAGCTATTTTAGCTGAAGTTTGACTAAATACTCTTATTTGTTCTTGAGAGAATTCTTTTACTATATTATCTTTATTATCTATTATAGCTTCAACTATTGAAGGTTTTACATAAATTCCATCATTAACCACTGTATTATATAATCCTGCCATTTGTACAGGAGTAACCATTATTGTTTGACCAATAGATATATTATTCATGCTATTTTCTATAGTTGGTTTTACTCCTGGAGCTTCATTTCTATTTTCTCCCTTTATATTTAATACACTTTGAAACATTCCCATTTTTTCTAGGTATTTCATCATTTCTTCATACCCAACTTTTGTTCCTACTTTAGCAAATACATCGTTGCATGATATCTTTAGTGCATCTTCTACAGACAAATATCCATGTGCATATGGCTTTCCATCTTTTTGACATATTTCTCCTGTACAAGCAAAAATATCATCATGGCTTATTAACCCTTTATCTAAAGCTATAGTTTCTGTTATAACTTTAAAAATTGATCCTGGTTCATATCCCAATTGTTCTATTCCTAAATTAACATTTGCTTGAGTTTCATCTTTTTGAACCATAGCTCTTATTTTCCCTGTTTCTGCTTCAGATACTACAACTCCTACATTTTTTAAGAAAGAATAACTTTCTTTTTTAAGTATTTCTCTTATTTTATCTTCCCATTCTTCATTTACTGTTAATTTTATATTATTATTTTCTTCTAAAGTTACTTCTCCATCTCCATATGTAGCCTTATCATCTAAATAAAATTTTGCTTGTGGATAACTATTTTCTTTTAAATAAGCATATAGATTTTCTTCTAAAGAATTTTCTATAACAGTATCTTCATTTATATTAGCTAAAAAATTACTTGTTTTCCAAGCTTCTTTTGTATCAACTTCATCATAAGTATAAGTATATATTCCCTTTATATTTTTTAATTTATTAACCTTATTATAAGTTTCTTCACTTACAGTATAATATATTTTACCATCATCCTTCATTATTTCTGAATAATTAAAATTCTTGTCCTCAGACTTCATTATAAAATTTAAAGCCATTAAATCTTCCAATGTCTCTTCATAATTATTCAGCATAAATGGTTTAGTATCTAATATAACAATATATTTTTATTATAATCCATCATATCTTTTCCGTTAGTATCAAAGATTCTATACTTCATCTGAGATAAATTTTCAGATTGATAATTATTCATTTCTCCTGAAACTTTTGATGATGGATGTATTTGAAGAATATATAATCTTATTGATAATAAAGAAATAATCAGAAAGTAAATCCCCATTATTATTAACACTCTTTTTAAATCTATCTTATTTCTCCCTCTAATCAAAAAAACACCTCCCTAGCTTAATTCTAGCCTAGGGAGGTGTTTTCTATACACTTTTTTTCTATTTTAATATATCTTTTATTTTAGTTACAAGTATATCTATTGCTACTTTATTTTGTCCACCTTCTGGAACTATAATGTCTGCATATCTCTTTGTTGGCTCTGTAAACTGCATATGCATAGGTCTTACAACATCTAAATATTGACTAATAACTGAATCTACAGTTCTGCCTCTTTCATTTATATCTCTTACTAATCTTCTTAAAATTCTTATATCTGCATCAGTATCAACATAAACTTTTATGTCTAACAATTCTCTAAGTCTTTCATCTTCTAACACCAATATACCTTCAACAATTATAATATCCTTTGGCTCAACTCTAACCGTTTCTTTAGCTCTATTATGATTTGAAAAATCATAAATAGGCTTATCAATAGCTATTCCATTAATTAAATCACTTAAGTGTTTAATTAATAAATCATTATCAAAAGCTCTTGGATGATCATAATTGGTTTTCACTCTTTCTTCCATAGATAAATAACTCTGATCTTTATAATACATATCTTGCTGTATCATTGCAATACATTCATTTGAAAAGCTTGAATAAATAGCATCTGCAATACTGCTTTTTCCCGATCCTGTTCCGCCAGTTATTCCAATTAAAATTGGCTTATTCATTATAGTTCCTCCTTCTTATGTCTACAGCTCTAAAACTTTTTTTCCTTTAATTAACATATCCTTTTCTTTTAAGGGAGTTTCAACCTTAACCTTAAATATCATATGTGCTCTATTTGCAACATCGGTTTTAACTTCCTTTTCTATATCAAACATTTCACTAAGTTTCACATTAAAATTAGGAGTATGAGCTCTTAAAACTTCAACTTTATCATCTTCAAACACTCTATTTTTTTGAAGAATTATTGCTTCCTTAGTGTCAGGATCATAGCTTTGAACTATTCCTACTATATCATAATCTCTTACATAAGAAGACACATCGTAATTTTGTTCTCCAGTTTTCCCCAGGAAAATCCTGTATGATATTGTCTATGACTTATTTTTAATAATATATCCATCCATTCTTGCTTAAACTCATAATTTGCAGGATCTTCAAAATAAGAATCTATAGCTTCTCTATATGCTTTTACAGTAGATGCTACATAAAATTCACTTTTCATTCTACCTTCAATTTTAAGAGAATGAACTCCACTTTTCACAAGTTCAGGTATGTGTTTTATCATACATAAATCCTTTGAATTCATTATATATGTACCATTATCATCTTCTACTACCGGATAATATTCACCTGGTCTAGTTTCTTCTACTAAATAATATTTATATCTACATGCATTTGAGCATATTCCCTTATTTGCATCTCTTCCCAACATATAATTTGAAATAAGACATCTTCCTGAATATGCTATACACATTGAACCATGTATAAATACTTCTAATTCACAGCCTTCTGGAATATTTTCTTTTATACCATTGATTTCGTTAAATGTTAACTCTCTAGCTAAAACAACTCTTTTAACACCTTGCTCATACCAAAATTTAGTTGCCATCCAGTTAACTGTGTTAGCTTGAGTACTTAAATGAATTTCTAACTCTGGTGCCGCTATTTTAGCCGCCATTACTATGGACGGATCCGCAACTATAATTGCATCTACACCTAAATCATATAAACCTTTAATATATTCTTCTACACCTTTTAAATCATGATTCCTTGGAAATACATTCATAGTTACATATAACTTTTTTCCTCTTTCATGGCAGTACTTTATACCTTCAGCCATTTCTTCATTAGTGAAGTTGTCTGAAAATGCTCTTAGGTTAAGTCTTCCTCCACCTATATATACAGCATCTGCTCCAAAGTCTATTGCTATTTTTAATTTCTCTAGGCTACCTGCTGGTGCTAAAATCTCTGGTTTATTCATAAATTTACCTCCTTTTAGTCACTGCAATTCCATCCCCCATTGGTATTACAGAAGTAATTAAGTTTTCATCCTTAGATACTAACTCTAAATATTCTCTCATTCTTTTTACTATTGTTATCTTTCTTCTTTTCACTAATTCATCGCATGCAACCATACCCCTGAATAAAACATTATCCGCTACTATGATTCCATCATCCTTTAATAATCTTAAACAATGTGGTAAAAAATGATTATAATGACCTTTTCCTGCATCCATAAATATTAAATCATAAGATTCTATTAAATTTTCCAAAACTTCTAAACAATCCCCTTCTTTAATATCTATTTTTTCAGTAAGATTATATCTTTTAAAATTTTCTCTAGCATATTTTATCATATTTTTATCACGTTCTATAGTAGTAATACTTGGTTTTGTTCCCGAAGCTTCATACATTAAAATTGCTGAATATCCTATAGCTGTTCCTAATTCTAAAATTTTTAATGGTTTTTTCATACTAACTATAAACTCTAAAAATTTTGCAGTTTCTTTCTGAGCTATAGGCACTTTATTTTCTTTTGCAAAATCTTCTAATTCCTTATACTTATCATAAGCTTCTGGTATTAGATTTCTTATATAATCTTCCATGTAATCATGGGTTACTCCACTCATGTAAATCCTCCAAATATAAGTTTATTATTAATACCCAAGTTCCTTTAACTTATCCATAAAGTCAACATCACTATTAGTAAAATAATGAGTTTTATCATCTTGAAGTACGTAAAATAAATAATCTGTTTTTTCTGGTTTCAATGCAGCTTTAATAGATTCTAAGCCTGGATTAGATATAGGTCCTACAGGTAATCCATAGTTTTTATATGTATTATATGGAGAATCTGTTTCTAAATGCTTATCTAATACAGTAGTTACATGTTCTCCTAGTGCATAAATAACAGTAGCATCTATTTGTAGCATCATTCCATCATTTAATCTATTTTCTATAACTGATGAAATTAAAACTCTCTCTTCATCAATTCTCGCTTCTTTTTCTATCATAGACGCTATGCTTACAACGGTTTCTATATCTTCATTGGTAATACTAGTATTGGTCTCACTAAGTGCAATATCAAGTACTTCCTTAAATCTTGAAACCATCTTAGTGATTATTTCTTTTGGTGTTTCTCCAACTTTTATTAAATATGTATCCGGAAATAAGTATCCTTCTAAATTATATTTTTTTTCACTATTTATTCTAGCAAATTGTGGTAATTCATACTCTTTTATGGCATCAATAAAATCCTCTTTACTGCAAATACCTTCTTTTTCTAATTTTTCACTAATATCGTTTATTGTATAACCTTCAGGAACTGTAAATTTTACAGTGTTCAATGAAGATTCACTTGTTAACTTATTTATTAATTCGTTAACAGTTAAATCTTTTTCTAGGACATACTCACCTTGTTTAACTTCTATATTTTTTCTTGAAATCTTAACATATAGTTTTATAAAATGTACGCCTTTAATTTTATTCTCATTTGACAAAGCATTTATTATACTATAAAAGCTGTCTCCATCTTTAACATTTATAACTATGTCCTCTGTTGTGTCTAAAGGTTTATTTATTACTTTCTTAAATGAAACTAAAAAACTTATAACCAATACTAAAATTATTATTATGGGAATCATTTTCGACTTAAATTTTTTCATAAAAACCCCCTGGATATAAAGTAAATAGCCTATTTTAGGCTATTTACCTTATTATAATACTTTTTTTTTAACTTATAAAGATATTTTATTTCATTTATAATTATTACTTTTTACTTCTACTTGTTATTCTTCTTCTTTCAGCTGAATCTAAAACTCTTTTTCTCATTCTTATACTTTCAGGAGTAACTTCAACTAACTCGTCTCCATTTATAAATTCAAGACATTGTTCCAAAGTCATTTGTCTTGGAGGTGTTAGCTTTAAAGAATCATCTGATCCAGATGCTCTAGTATTAGTTAACTTTTTACCCTTGCATACATTTATATCTATATCTTCGGCTCTTGAACTTTCTCCAACTATCATACCTTGATACACAGGTATTCCTGCATTTATAAATAACGTACCTCTTTCTTGTGCATTAAACAATCCGTATGTTATTGCATCTCCATCTTCAAATGAACATATTGATCCTCTACTTCTTCCTGGTATTTCTCCTTTGTATGAATCATATCCATGGAATACATGATTCATTATACCATTACCCTTAGTATCAGTCATAAATTCATTTCTAAATCCTATTAAACCTCTTGCAGGAACTATAAACTCTAATCTTGTATAACCATTTACAGCCGATGTCATATTTACCATCTCAGCTTTTCTTGGTCCTAACTTTTCCATAACAGGTCCCATAAATTCTTCAGGAACATCTATTGTTAAATACTCCATAGGTTCTAATTTCTTACCATTTTCTTCTTTGTATATAACATTTGCCTTAGAAACTTGGAATTCATAGCCTTCTCTTCTCATAGTTTCAATAAGAATTGATAAATGTAGTTCCCCTCTTCCTGAAACTTCAAAACAATCTGAAGAAATTTCATTAACTCTTAAACTAACATTTGTCTCTAACTCTTTTAATAGTCTGTCTCTTAAATGTCTTGAAGTTACAAAATCACCTTCTCTGCCTGCAAAAGGAGAATCATTAACCATAAAGTTCATGCTTAATGTAGGTTCATCTATTTCAACAAATGGCAGTGCTTCCGGTTCTTGTGCATCAGCTACAGTTTCTCCAATATTACAATCTGGAATACCACTTAAAGCTATTATATCACCTAAAGAAGCTTCTTGTGCTTCTTCTCTATTTAATCCATTATATGTAAATATACTTGAAACTCTATAACTTGATGTAGTCCCATCTTTTCTTACTAAAGCAACTTGCTGATTCTTTTTCACAGACCCTCTATGTATTTTTCCTACTGCTATTCTGCCTACATATTCATTTGTATCTAATGTAGTTACAAGCATTTGGAATGGTCCATCTATATATCCCTTTGGAGCTTCAACATTCTCTAATATAGTTTCAAATAAAGGAACCATATCAGTATTAGTATCTTCAACATTATATCTCGCAAAACCTTCTCTTGCTGATGCATAGATTATTGGAAAATCTAATTGATCATCATCTGCACCAAGCTCTAAGAATAATTCAAATACTTCATCAATTACTTCTTCTGGTCTTGCATTTGGTTTGTCTATTTTATTTATAACAACTATAGGTTGTAATCCTAATTCTAATGCCTTCTTTAAAACAAATTTAGTTTGAGGCATTGGACCTTCATAAGAGTCAACTACTAATAAAACAGAGTCAACCATCTTAAGTACACGTTCAACTTCTCCACCAAAATCAGCATGTCCTGGAGTATCTACAACATTAATTTTTATATCATTATACATAATAGCTGTATTTTTTGAAAGAATTGTTATTCCTCTTTCTTTTTCTAAATCATTAGAATCCATAACTCTTTCTTCTACCTTTTCATTGCTTCTAAATACGTGACTTTCTTTTAGTAAAGCATCTACTAGTGTAGTCTTACCATGGTCAACATGGGCTATTATAGCTATATTTCTTATATCATCTCTACTTATTAAATTCATTTAATTTCCTCCAATATTTGATTTTATCTACATGTTTTTATAATGTAAACCTATAACTTATTTTTCCCAAAATAAAATTGGATACACCAGTATCCAATTTTTTTAAGATTTATTTTCAACTATAATACATTCTAAGATTATTATTTCAAAATGTCAACCTTACAGATTATATTTCCATTATTATTGGTAATATCATAGGCTTTCTTTTTGTTTTTTCGTACAGATAACTTCTTAATTCATCTCTTACCTTAGATTTTAAAGTTGCCCAATCAGTTATATTATTTTCTTCGCATTCTCTTAAGGCATTTTTTACTATTTCTTTAGCCTCGTCCATTAATCCTTCTGATTCTCTTACATAAACAAATCCTCTGGATATTATATCCGGTCCTGCTATAACTGAATTATTTTCTTTTGATAAAGTTACTACAACTGTCAATATACCGTCTTGAGATAAATGCTTTCTATCTCTTAAAACTATATTTCCAACATCTCCAACACCTAATCCGTCAACAAAAACTTGCCCTGCTATAACTGAACCATTTTTTCTTATGCTATTTCTATTTACTTCTATAACTCCACCATTTTCAGGAATTATAACATTCTGTTCTGGCATTCCTAAAGATATTGCTAATTCTCCATGTTGTTTTAAATGTCTATATTCACCATGAACTGGAATAAAGAATTTAGGTTTTACTAAACATTGCATAAGCTTTAATTCTTCCTGACAAGCATGACCAGATACGTGAATTTCTGCTAGTGATTTGTATATTACCTCGGCTCCTTTTTGGAACAATTGGTTTATAACCTTAGAAACTAGTTTTTCATTTCCTGGTATTGGCGTTGCTGAAATTATTACAGTATCACCTTCAACAATATTTACCTTTCTATGCTCTGAGCTTGCCATTCTTGCAAGAGCTGACATCGGTTCGCCTTGACTACCTGTAGTTATGATAACAACCTTATCATTTGTATATTTATTAATTTGATCTATACTTACTAAGATATCTTTTTCAAATTCTAAATATCCAAGTTCTGCAGCTACAGCAACTATATTTTCCATACTTCGTCCTGATACTGCAACCTTCCTTCCATGCATACTTGCTGCATCAACTATTTGTTGTATTCTGTGCACATTTGAAGCAAAAGTTGCAACTATTATTCTGCCTTTTGCCTTTGAAAACAACCTTGAAAAACTTTCTCCAACTACTTTTTCTGACATAGTATAGCCTGGTTTTTCAACATTAGTTGAATCTGCCATCATAGCCAATACCCCTCTTTTACCTATCTCTGCAAATCTTGCGAAATCCATAGGTTCTCCATCTATTGGAGTATAGTCTATTTTAAAATCTCCTGTATGAAGTACTACTCCTAATGGTGTGTGTATTGCTATTGCAACTGAATCAGCAATAGAGTGGTTTGTTTTAATAAACTCTACTGATACTGAGTTTAATTTAATTACGTCTCTTGGTTTAACTCTTATTAGTTCTGTTGAACTTAACAATCCGTGCTCCTTTAGCTTAGTTTCAACAATTCCAAGAGTCAGCTTCGTTCCATATACAGGTACATCTAATTGTTTCAAAACATAAGGTAATGCACCTATATGGTCCTCGTGTCCATGAGTTAAAAATATTCCTCTTATCTTATCTTTGTTTTTTAATAAATAACTAATATCTGGTATTACTAAATCTATACCGAACATATCTTCTTCTGGGAATTTTAAGCCACAATCTATAACTACTATATCATTTTTATACTCTATTGCAGTTATATTTTTACCGATTTCATTTATCCCACCTAAAGGAATAATTTTAACTTTTGCTTTCTCATTTTTCAATATGTCTCCTCCTTCTTCCTAAAATATGTATTACAAAGGTTGTCATCTCCTGAGAGAGGAGTTCCCTTATTTATCTATTTGTTATCTGATTTATTTTGACATTTTCGACAAAGACCAAAAAATTTAACACTATGATCTAAAATTTTAAACCCATATGATCTTTCTACTTCTTCTTCAAGTTCATCTAATAAATCATCTTGAACTTCAATAACATCTTTACATTCATTACAAACTAAATGATGATGTCTATGCCCTTCATCTTTACGTACCATTTCATATCTACTACATCCATCATTTAAATCTAGTTTACATATAACTCCTAGTTCTTCTAATAAAATTATAGTTCTATAAACAGTAGCTAACCCTATTTCTGGGCAATTCTTTTTAACCTCATCATAAATCTCTTCTGCAGTTAAGTGTTCTCCTTCTTTTTCTATAATTGAGTCAACTATAGCTCTTCTTTGAGGCGTTAATTTATACCCTTTTTGTTTTAATTCTTCTTTTAGAACATTAAAATCTATACTATTTGATTGTTCCACAGACAACACCTCTTTCTTTTTTTAGTTAGATTTTATTCTTCATCAGCAAAAATAGTATCATAAGCTTCTTGTACTGCTGCTAATTCTACTTCATCATCTATAGGTATTAATAGATCATCTCCATCTTCATCTACTCCTACCTTTAACGCAAATATATCATCTTCAGTATATTCATCATCATATACTATTACATATTCGCTCTTCTCTTCTGTATCTGGGTTTACCATATCAAAAAATGCAACAACATTTAGTTTTACTAAATTACCATCTTCATCATACAGCTCTATTTGTTTTAAATCTTTATCCATTAAAATATCTCCTTTTTTTATAATTGTAATTTTTACCTTACTAGTTGTCAATAATAATTTTCAATTGGAAATCAAATAATTATTTCATGCTTAGTCTATCTAAATATCCTTGAAGTATATATGTAGCAGCAATCTTATCTACTATTTTCTTCCTCTTACATCTTGATAAATCTGCCTCTAACATCGCTTTATGTGCAGCTACTGTAGTTAGTCTCTCATCCCACATCTCAATCTTTAACCCAGTAGCTTCTTTTATAATTTCCGAAAGCTCTAATACTCTTTCACCAGCTTCTCCTATAGTATTGTTCATATTTTTTGGTAATCCTATAACTATAGTTTCAACAGAATATTCTCTACATATTTTTTTAATTTCTTCTATGTCTTGTTCTTTTTTACTTCTTCTTATAGTAGTTATCCCTTGGGCAGTCCAGCCTAAAGGATCACTTATTGCTACTCCTATTGTTTTAGACCCAACATCTAAACCAAGTATTCTCATAATTGTCTCCTTAAATATTAAAGAGTGCCCGATTTTAACGGGCACTCTTTATTTTATTTCTAAATAAGATTTTATAACTTCCTCAAGAATTTCATCTCTTTCAAGTTTTCTTAGTAAAGCTCTTGCTCCGTTGTAGCTTGTAATGTAAGAAGGGTCCCCTGAAATAAGATATCCTACTAATTGGTTTATAGGATTATAACCTTTCTCCTGTAACGCATTGTAAACATCTGTTAATATTGATTTTGTTAAATCCTCTTTATTGATGTTTAAGTTAAATTGCATTGTTTGATCTAAGTTATTATTCATACAACCGCTGCTAATGCAGCTCACCCCCTTACTAATATTTAGTTTAATAGTATCCCTAATGATATTATTTCATTTTTTTAGAATTCTATTCACAGGTTTTACTTAATTAATTATATTATAAACTATATAATTATAAAAGTACACTATTTTACTAAAGATTATTTCACTAAAGATTCTACTACTGAGTATGTTTTTTCTATAGCAGATTTGATATTTTCAGGATTTTTACCACCAGCTTGAGCCATATCCGGTCTTCCGCCGCCGCCGCCGCCAACTACTGCTGCCACTTCCTTAATTATTTTTCCACAATGAATTCCCATTTCTATTACATCCTTTGTAGCCATAGATATTACATTAACTTTTCCACCTACATTACTTAATAAAACAACTACTCCAGTTGAAAGTTTACTTCTCATTTTATCACCTAGATCTCTTAGTGCATTTCCGTCTATGCCTTCAAGTCCATATGCTACAACTCTTACTCCTTTTATATCCTTAACTGACGCTAAAATATCATCCTCAATTCCTGATGTTAATTTACTCTTAAGTTCTGATATTTCTTTTTCTTTTTCTTTAATTTCAGCACCTTGTGAAGCTATCTTCTTTAATACGTCTTTTTCAGTACATTTCAATGCATTGCATGCTTCTTTTAAAAGTCTTTGCTTTTCTTCCATGTATTTTATTGCGTTTAACCCTGTTACAGCTTCTATTCTTCTTATTCCTGCTGCAACACCTGTCTCTGATACTATTTTAAATAATCCAATTTCTCCTGAATTATTAACATGAGTACCTCCACAAAGCTCCTTTGAGAACTCTCCAACACTTACAACTCTAACTTTATCACCATATTTATCATCAAATAAAGCCATTGCTCCTGACTCTTTTGCTTCATCTAAAGTCATAAGATTTGTATCAACTTCAAATACTTCCATTATTTTTTTATTAACTAACTCTTCAATACTTTGTATTTCATCCTCTGTTAATCCTTGGAAGTGAGCAAAGTCAAATCTTAATCTTTCATCATCAACATAAGAACCTGCTTGATTTACATGCTTTCCTACAATTTGCTTTAAAGCTTCATGCAGCATATGTGTAGCTGTATGATTTTTTGCAATGCTGGTTCTTCTTAAAATATCCACCCTAAGATTTGCTTCATCATTTACTTTTATTGTTCCATCTAAAACTTTAACATAATGAATAGTTTTTCCACCAACATTTTTCTTTGTATCATAAATATAAGCTTCACCTAAAGCTGTTTTTATAGTTCCTTTATCTCCTACTTGACCACCCATTTCCGCATAGAAAGGTGTTTTTTCAGTAACTATATATCCCTTTTGTCCTTTTGACAATTCTTCAACAAAACTATTATCATCTGCTAAAACTAATATATTGGATTTTACTTCAAGATTGTTATATCCCATAAATTCAGTATTTACAGATGCATCTATTTTATTAATCGGACTTTCATCACTTCCCATATATGATGATTCTCCTCTTGCATTTCTTGCCCTTTGTCTTTGTTCATCCATTTCTTTTCTAAAAGCTTCATGATCAACCTTCATGCCTTTTTCTTCTAAAATTTCTTCTGTTAACTCTATTGGAAAACCATAAGTATCGTATAGTTTGAATGCTTTTTCCCCTTTTAATGTTTTTTCCTTAGAAGCTTTCATTTCTTCTATATAGTCATTTAAAATATTCATTCCTGAGTCTATAGTTTCATTAAATCTTTCTTCCTCTAATAAAACTATTTTTTCTATATATTCTTTATTTTCTATAAGCATAGGATAAGCACTACCATAGTTTTCAACTACTGATTCAACTATTTCAGTTAAGAATAAATCTTTTATTCCAAGTAATCTTCCATGTCTTGCTGCTCTTCTAAGTAATCTTCTTAAAACATATCCTCTACCTTCATTACTTGGTTGTACTCCATCGCAAATAAGCATAGTTACTGACTTAACATGATCTGTAATTATTCTTAAAGAAATATCCTTTATTTTATCAACTCCATATTTTACCCCTGATAAATCTGATACCTTATGAAGTATATTCTTAACTGTATCTATTTCAAAAATATTATTAACACCTTGCATTATAGTTGCTATTCTTTCAAGTCCCATGCCTGTATCAATATTAGGATTTGCTAATTTATTATAATTTCCTTCTTCATCTTTATCAAATTGTGTAAACACAAGGTTCCAAAACTCAACTACTCTATCTTCATCACTTGCTTTTACAAAATCATCCACGTTTGTAATAACGCCTTCGCCTCTATCATAATGAATTTCTGTACATGGTCCACATGGCCCCACACCTATTTCCCAGAAGTTATCATCTTTTCCAAGTCTAAATATCCTTTTTGGATCTACATCAGTTTTATCACACCAAATATCAAAAGCTTCATCATCTTCTAAGTATATTGTCACGTATAACTTATCTTTTGGAATTTGAAGAGTTTCTGTTATAAACTCCCAAGCCCAAGGAATTATTTCTTCTTTAAAATAATCTCCAAATGAGAAATTCCCAAGCATTTCAAAGAAAGTACCATGTCTTGATGTTTTACCTACATTTTCTATATCTCCTGTTCTTATACATTTTTGACAAGTAGTTATTCTTTTTCTTGGCGGTTCTTGTAACCCTGTAAAATATGGCTTAAGCGGTGCCATACCAGCATTTATTAATAATAGTGATTTATCATTTTTAGGTACTAGAGGAAAGCTCTCTAACCTTAAGTGATTCTTTGATTCAAAAAAGCTTAAATAAGCTTCTCTAAGTTCATTTGTTCCCATGAATTTCATATATATTGCCTCCAAACTTTACTTTATATTCTTATATAATAAAAAAAGTTTCCATCCCTATAAAAAAGGGACGAAAACATAAATTCCGCGGTACCACCCTAATTATGTATTTAACAATACATCACTTAGATAATATAGCTCCAAGATAGCTTCAATATATAGTGTAAGAAGTTTTCAGCAAACACTCCCTCTCTGAATACACAATCTATATTTACTCATTCTCTTCAATGCCAAATATTAAATTTTCTAATATTTCAATGAAATTATAGTTTATTTATTAAATTATGTCAATTATTTTATTTAGAATAAATAATCATTAATATCTTCATATATAACTTTAACTATTACTCCTATCGGTACTGCAATCACCATTCCTATAAGACCACCCAACTTTTCTCCTACTAATAATAAGATTATGATTATAATAGGATGCATATTAGTACTATCTCCAGTTATTTTGGGCGATAGAATATTTCCTTCTATTTGCTGAATCAAAAACACAGCAATTATTGTATATAACGCCTTATTAGGTGAATCCATAAGAGCTATAAATATAGCAGGTACCCCTCCTATTATTGGCCCAAAATAAGGTACGATATTTAATATTCCATTAAATATACCTAGTATTAAGGCAAATTTTACATCTAAAATAAGAAGTACTATAAAAGTTAAAATCCCTATAATTAAAGACAATAATAATTGACTTATTATATATCTGGATAACACCTTATCTAAGTTATTAAGAACTTTTTTAGCTATTATTCTTTTTTCTGTTGGTAATATTAGTAAAAGCTTATTATAAATTAAATCTCCATCTACTAGAAAATAATATGTAACTATAGGTATAATTGCTAGCGAAACTAAGCTTTCAAAACAAAGAAATAAATTTTCTAAAAAATTATCAGAAATTTTAGCAAAGAACATATTTGCTTCTTCACTTATTTGCTCATATATTCCTTGAAAAAAAGATAAATCATTCAAATTCATTTTTTTTGCAATATTTTTTATGTAAATGTCTATATTATCTAATATTGATCCAAAATTATAACTTTCTCTTAATATTGATGGGATTATTATATAAGACAATAATATAAAGCTAAAAACAATCACGATTATTATAGAAATAGATGCAACTCTTTTATTTAATTTAAATTTTTCACTTAAACCATCTCTAAAAGGTTTTAAAGTATACGCAAATATAAATCCAATAAAAATTATATTTACTATACTATTTAGTGTTTTTATTTTTATGTATAAAGCCAAAATTATTAAAGCTACTATTATTATTAAAATAGGATTAATTATTTTTTTGTATTTTTTATAAACTAACATGTTTTTTCTTACGAGGTAAACTTTGTAACCTTACCTCATCACTTCCATAATATAAAATAAAATCTTCCCCTAAAAGGCATTGTTTTAAAAGTAATATTTCTTTTCCTTTTATCATTCTATCAAATATACCAGAACTCATAACTAATCCCTTTATTGATAAATCCCTTTTTTCTATAATTAAATCTTCTAAAATCCCTCTCATAACATTATTTTTATCTTTTATATCCATATCTTTTATAGATTTAAATGATAATCCAGCTTTCTTACTTAATTCTTTTACAATAATAACCTCTTCTAAAGAAATAATATCTTTAGTCTTAACGAAATTTTTTTTACTGAATAGTAGATAGTTAGAGATAAAAAAGCCTTCAATAGTTCCTTGGTGAAAATTAATGTAAATATCATCTACTATCCCTAAATACTTCCCCCTTATGTCATATACTTTTAATAAATAGAAATCCTTAGTTTTTAGCATAACTTTTCCCCTTTCTATCCATATTACCTATATTATCCCCAAAAGGTAAAAAAAATTCTCATACAAAAATATGAGAATTTTAAAATTATATAATTTTTTCTATTATTCCTCCACCAACAACAACATTTCCATCATAAAATACAACAGATTGCCCTTTGGTAATAGCCCTTTGTTTATCTTTAAATGACACTTTAACTTTTCCATTTTCAAGGGGGTAAATTATTGCTTCAGAAGGTTTTGCCGAATACCTTACCTTAGCTGTAACAGACATTGCTTCCTTCAAATTTTCAAAAGGAATAAAGTTAATATCCTTTGCTACTAAATCAGTTTTAAATATATCCTCTTCCGGTCCAAGAACTACTTCATTAGTATTAGGAATAATATCAGTAACAAAAACCGGTCTCCCTAAAGCTATACCTAATCCTTTTCTTTGACCTATTGTGTAATATACTATTCCTTTATGCTTTCCTAGTATATTCCCATTTTTATCAATAAAGTTTCCTGTATTTACTTCATTAGGCTTAACTAAAGAAATATATTTACCATGATTATTATCTGGGATAAAACATATTTCCTCACTATCCTTTTTATTATGAACTGCAAGACCAATTTCTTTAGCTATTTCTCTTATCTTATCTTTAGTATAATCTCCACAAGGCATTAAGGTTTGACTTAATTGCTCCTGTGTAAAATTATATAAAGCATAGGTTTGGTCTTTTTTATCATCATCTGCTTTTATTAAAAGATATCTTCCATCTTCATTTTTCTCTATTTTAGCATAATGACCTGTAGCTACATAATCTGCTCCAATTCCCTTTGATCTTCTTAAAAATTCATCAAATTTTATATGCTTATTACATGCAATACATGGATTTGGAGTTTTTCCTTCCATATATTCCTGTACAAAATAATCTATTACTTTTTCTTTAAATGACTCCTTAAAGTTAAGAACATAAAATGGTATTTCTAACTTATCAGCAACTCTTCTTGCATCTTCTACTGATGAAAGAGAGCAACACCCGCCTTCTCTTTCCATATAGCTTTCATCTTCATCATCAAAATGTTTCATAGTTACGCCTATTACTTCGTAACCTTGTTTTTTTAAAAGGTATGCAGCAACGGAGCTATCAACTCCACCACTCATACCTACTACTACTTTTTTCTTCATATTAATTCCTACTCATCGCCATGAACATGATCATGTATATCATCATGTTCTTCGAAGTCCCAAAGCTCTAAACCTGTATTTTTTCTATAATCATTAATTGCTTTGTGAATAGCTTCTTCAGCTAAAACAGAACAGTGCATTTTTACAGGTGGAAGGCCATCTAAAGCTTCTGCAACTGCTTTATTTGATAACTCCCAAGCTTCTTCTACAGTTTTTCCTTTTATTAATTCTGTTGCCATTGATGATGAAGCAATAGCAGATCCACATCCAAAAGTCTTGAATTTTACATCTTTAACTATATTATCTTCAATTTTTAAATAAACCTTCATTATATCTCCGCATTTGGCGTTTCCAACTTCTCCTACCCCATTTGCATCTTCTATTTCCCCTACATTTCTTGGATTTCTAAAATGATCCATAACCTTATCGCTGTACATCATAATATTTTTCTCCCTTCTTTAAAAAGTCTTCCCATAATGGAGACATATTTCTAAGTCTTTCTATAATAGGTGGAACAACTTCTAGTACATAATCTACATCTTCATCAGTTGAACCATCACCTAATGTCAATCTTAAAGATCCGTGTGCTAATTCATGAGGTAACCCTATTGCTAATAATACATGTGATGGATCAAGAGATCCAGAAGTACATGCACTACCACTTGAAGCACATACACCCTCAAAATCTAAAGATAAAAGTATAGACTCACCTTCTATAAATTCAAATGTTATATTAGAATTTCCTGGTAATCTTCTTTCACCTCTAGGACCATTCAATCTTGTATGAGGTACTTTTAATAGTCCTTCAATCAATCTATCTCTAAGCATAATAAGTTTCTTGCTGTGTTCTTCTAAATTATCTGTTGCAAGTTCTATAGCTTTTCCAAGTCCAACTATTGATGCTGTATTTTCAGTACCTGCTCTTCTAGCTCTTTCTTGCCCACCGCCATGAATTAGATTATCTATTCTCACGCCTTTTCTTATGTAAAGTGCTCCAATTCCTTTAGGTCCATATATTTTATGTCCTGCTAAAGATAATAGGTCTATATTCATTTCCTTCACATCTACTGTAACATTTCCAATTGCTTGAACTGCATCTGTATGAAATATAACTTTTCTTTCTCTACAAATTTCACCTATTTCCTTAATTGGTTGAATAGTCCCTATTTCATTATTTGCAAACATAATAGAAACTAATATAGTTTTATCAGTTATAGAATTTTTTAATTCTTCTAAATCAATAAATCCTTCTTTATCAACATTTAAATAAGTTACTTCAAAACCATTTTTTTCTAAATATTCACAAGTATGAAGTACTGCATGGTGCTCTATTTTAGTAGTTATAATGTGATTACCTTTTTTTCTGTGAGCTGATGCTATCCCCTTAATAGCCCAGTTATCAGCTTCAGATCCACCACCTGTAAAATAAACTTCACTTTGATCACAATTTAAAGCTTTAGCAACTCTACTTCTAGCTTTATCAATAGCCATTTTAGTTTCTCTAGAAATTCCATAAAAGGATGATGGATTTCCATATCTTTCTGTAAAGAATGGTATCATTTCTTCTAAAACTTCAGGTTTAACATAAGTTGTTGCTGCATAATCCATATATACATTTCTCATATCTATTTACTCCTTTTAACAATCTTAATAGATTGGTTTTCATCCTTCATTCTTACATAGTCATCAACTATATCTTGAAGTGTTATACTCTTCATTACTTCATCAATGCTATTTTTTATTTTTTCCCATAACAATCTAGTAGCACAAAAATCAATGTTATCGCAATCAGTTCCTTCAATACATTCTGCTATTTCAACAGGTCCTTCAAGCACATTCATTACATCTGCCACTGTTATATCCTCTGGAGCTCTATTTAATACATATCCTCCTTGAGCACCTCTTATACTTTTGATAAGATTTGCTTTCCTGAGTGGTGAAAATAGTTGCTCTAAATAATATTCAGATATATTTTGTCTTTGGGAGATTGTTTTTATTGAAACAGGGGTATCTCCATAATGCATCGCAAGGTCTACCATAGCCTTAACCCCGTATCTACCTTTAGTAGAAAGCTTCATAATACTTCCCCCTTTTAATGTTGACTATTTTACTAGTATTTACTTTATATATCTTACCAAAACACTCTGGTATTGTCAATAATATCACTTTTACTCCTCTATTATTTTACTTCTTTCCAATATCTATTTATACTTTCTTCATACTTGTTTTTTTGCGTAAAATAGTATTTAGTATTTTTCAAGTTTTCAGGCATATATTGTTGATTTACATAATTATTTTCATAGTCATGAGGATATTTATAACCAAAAGCTCCTAAGCTTTCTGCTCCTGAATAATGAGTATCTTTAAGGTGATCAGGTATATCTCCCATATTTTTATTTTCTAAATCACTCATAGCACTAGCTATTGCTAAATATGCACTATTTGATTTTGGAAGTGTTGCTAAATATATAACCATTTCTGATAATATAATTTGTGCTTCTGGAAGTCCTACTTTTAATGCTAATTCTATCCCTGAATTTATTACAGTTAATGCATTAGGATGTGCAAGACCTATATCTTCAGCTGCTATTACAGAAATTCTTCTTATTATTGCAGTTAAATTTCCGGATTTAATAAGTCTTGCCAAATAATGAATAGCAGCATCAGCATCACTACCTCTTATACTTTTTTGTAGTGCACTTAGCAAATTATAATATTCATCTCCATTTGCATCAGCCCTCATATGGGATTGATTTAAACTTTCTATATACTCTATAGAAAGTTCTTTTACTTTTTTAAGTTGTGAATTTATAGCAAGTTCTAGTATATTATAGGCTTTTCTATAATCTCCTTGAGAAATTTCACTGATATATTTTATAGCTTCTAATGAATATTCTACTTCTACTCCTTCATTTATTATTCTTTTTATTGCTATTTCTAACCCTTCTGCTATTTCTTTTATGCTAAGAGCTTCAAATTGAAATATGTTACACCTACTTAATATAGCTTTATGAATTGCAAAGTATGGATTTTCCGTAGTACTTGCTATTAATGTAACTCTTCCATTTTCAATAAACTCTAAAAGTGCTTGTTGTTGTTTTTTACTAAAATGTTGCAATTCATCAATGTATATTACCACTCCATTATAATTAAGTAAGCTATCTAAACTTTCAGTTATTTGTTGTATATCCTTCACCGATGCTGTAGTTGCATTTAACTTATAAAACTTTTTATCAACATAATTAGCCATTATATTAGCTAAAGTTGTTTTCCCTGTTCCTGGAGGTCCATACAGTATGCAATTGGGAATCATTTTATTTATAATTAGATTATATAAAGGTTTCCCCTTAGATAGTATCTTCTTTTGACCTATAAAATCCTCTAGCTTTTGTGGTCTCATTACTTCTGCTAATGGTTTCATTTATTTCACCTTTTCTTAAATTTATTTTAGTTCTTAGTTAAATCCTGAATTTAATTCTTTAGCCTTTTCTAAGTTTTCATATTCTGTAAATCCCTCTATATAATACTCTCCATTTTTTTCTTTAACCACTACCTCAACTGGAACATCTTCTCCTATAGCTTCATCACTTGATTCTTCATCTCCATGTGTTTCAAGTGCCTTAGCTTCCATATTAAGAACCATATACACTTTATACTTTTCATTTTCTTTATTTATGTTTTTAATTGAACTTTCATATTTCTCAAGATTTAATTCACCTATATATAGTGAATAAAACTCTACATAATTACATATATAAAAATTATCTTCACTTATATGTTTTTTCATATTATCATCATATCCATTTTTATAAGATAAAACTAAATCAATTGTTTCTTTTATCTCTTTTTCACTTTCTTTGCTTACCTCCTTTGAACATCCAATCATAAATATCTGTGCAAAAACTAATATCAAAACTGCTAAAATTATTTTTTTCATAAAATTCCTCCAAACATCACATCATCCTTGTAATCTCTTAATAATTCTCTCTATAAATAATATCATATTTTTATAAAATGTATGATTAATATAAAAATAAAAAATAGAGAATACCTATCATATTCTCTATTTTTTATTTGAAATATTATTTTTTCTTAGTTTCTTTTTTAACTTCCTTTGGTTTTACTCCTTCATAAGCATTTATATACATTTGCTTAATTTCACTCATTAATGGATATCTAGGATTAGCTCCTGTACATTGATCATCAAATGCTTGCTCAACCATTTCATCTATTGTAGCATAGAAGCTTTCCTTTAACACGCCTGCGTCTGAAATTGATTTTGGCATTCCAACCTTATTCTTTAAATCATCTATAGCTTTTGTTAATAATTCAACTTTTTCAGCTTCTGTATTTCCACCTAATTGTAGATAATCTGCTATTCTAGCATATCTCCATGCTGCATTAGGATACTTGTATTGGGCAAATGCTGCTTGTTTAGTTGGAGCATCCGCTGCATTAAATTTAATTGATTCATTTATTAGTAATGCATTAGCCATACCATGTGGTAAGTGATGGAACGCACCTAACTTATGAGCCATTGAGTGACAAATTCCAAGGAAAGCATTGGCAAAAGCTAATCCTGCTATTGAAGCCGCATGCGCCATTTTTTCTCTTGCTTTTACATTTGTACTTCCTTCATTATAAGCAACTGGTAAATACTTAAATACTAATCTTATTGCTTCTAAAGCTAATCCATTAGTATATTCTGAGGCTAATACTGAAACATATGCTTCAATTGCATGAACTAAAACATCAATACCTGAAGCTGCTGTTAATCCTCTTGGCATACTCATCATAAGCTCTGCATCAACTATTGCCATATCTGGAGTTAATTCATAATCTGCAAGTGGATATTTAACACCTGTTTTTTCATCAGTTATAACAGCAAATGGTGTAACTTCTGATCCAGTACCTGCTGATGTTGGAATAGCAACCATCATTGCTTTTTCACCCATAGTAGGGAATTTGTAAACCCTCTTTCTTATATCCATAAATCTCATTGCTAAATCTTCAAATCTAACTTCTGGATGTTCATACATTACCCACATAATCTTAGCTGCATCCATAGGTGAGCCTCCACCTAAAGAAATTATAACATCTGGATTAAATGCAAGCATTGCTTCTGCACCTTTTTTAGCTGCTGATAAAGTAGGATCTGGTTCAACCTCTGAAAATATTCTAAAGTCTATTCCGTATCTTTCTAAAACATCTGTTATTCTAGCTGTGTATCCAAGTTCAGCTAACATTTTATCTGTAACTATAAATACTTTCTTTTTACCCATTTCATGCAGTTCTTGCAACGCAATTGGTAAACATCCATATTTAAAATAAGTTTTTTCTGGAACTCTAAACCAAAGCATATTTTCTCTCCTTTCAGCAACACTTTTTACATTTATTAAATGCTTAGGTCCTACATTTTCTGAAACTGAGTTTCCACCCCAAGATCCACAACCTAGTGTTAATGAAGGTGCTAGTCTAAAGTTAAATATATCTCCTATAGCTCCTTGTGAAGCAGGCATATTTATTAATGTTCTTGCAGTTTTCATTGCCGCCCCAAATCTAGCAATTCTTTCTGTTGACTTTATTTGATCCGTATAGAATACTGACGTATGTCCCATACCTCCTAATTCTATTAATCGGCATGCCTTTGTTAAAGCTTCATCAAATGTTTTTACTCTATACATAGCTAGTACTGGTGATAATTTTTCATGTGAAAATGGTTCTTCTAATTCTACTGATTCAACTTCTCCAACTAAAACTTTTGCATCTTCTGGAACCTTTACTCCAGCCATTTCAGCTATTTTGTATGCTGGCTGCCCAACCATATTAGCATTTAAGCCACCCTTTTCATTTAATATTATCTTTCTTACTTTATCTATTTCTTCACCCTTTAAGATGTATGCTCCTCTTGCAGATAATTCTTTTCTAACTTCATCATAAATTTCATCCATTACTAAGATACTTTGCTCTGATGCACAAATAACTCCATTATCAAAGGTTTTTGAAAGAAGTATTGAGTTTACAGCCATCTTTATGTGTGCAGTTTCATCTATAATAGCTGGAGTATTTCCTGCTCCAACTCCTAAAGCTGGTCTTCCTGATGAATAAGCTGACTTAACCATTGCAGGACCACCTGTAGCTAAGATAATATCTGATTCTCTCATAACATTTTGTGATAATTCAACTGATGGCTCATCTATCCAAGCTATTATCCCTTCTGGTGCTCCAGCCTTAACAGCTGCATTTAATACTATTCTTGCTGCCTCAATTGTAGCTTTTTTAGCTCTTGGATGTGGTGATATAATTATTGCATTTCTTGTTTTTAACGCTATTAATGTTTTAAATATTGCTGTTGATGTTGGATTAGTAGTCGGAACTATAGCTGCTACAACACCTATCGGCTCTGCAATTTTAGTTATTCCAAAAGTATGATCTTCTTCTATAACTCCACATGTTTTCATGTCCTTGTATTGATTATATATATATTCAGCAGCAAAGTGATTTTTTATTACTTTATCTTCTACTATTCCCATTCCACTTTCTTCAACTGCCATTCTTGCTAATTTAATTCTGTTATCATTTGCTGCCATAGCTGCTTGTCTGAAAATCTCATCTACCTGCTCTTGTGTATAGGTAGCAAATATTTTTTGCGCTTCTCTTAATTCTTTAATTCTTTGAGTTAATTCTTGTGCATTTGTTACAGCCATTTTTTATTCCTCCTAATATTTATAAGATAAATTTTCTTTTTCACATTTTTAATTTACTTTAATTTTGATTACAAATTTATTTTATTGCATTGTTTATTTTTTGTCAATGTTTTTTGTTAAAAAATTATCAAATTTATTTTTTTAACCATTAAATCTAATTTTTAATAAAAATTGTATCATTAATTAGCGTTTTTCTATATTAATACAATTTATCCATATAATTTAATTTAATTACATTGTTATATATATAACAATGTAATTCCTTCAAAACCTTTTTTATATTAAAGTATTTATTTTTTTATTTTAATTCTAAAATTCACTAACTAAAGTATATATTTTTACTATTACTTTTCCTAAAAATCAATTTAAATATTCATACTTAAATTAACAAAAAAATAAAAGGTTATAAATTAAAATTACAACCTTTTATTTTTTTATTATGATAATAATGTTCTATCACTTAAATCGTCATTTATATTAGCCTCTTTGAACAACTCCATTAACTTTGAAGAGGTTAGCTTTTCTTTCTCCTTATCTTTAACATCTATTAATATTTCTCCTCTATGCATCATAATTAATCTATTCCCACTTTTTATTGCTTGTTTTAAATTATGAGTTACCATTAAAGTAGTTATTCCCGTTTCTTTTACCAACTTCTCAGTTATTTTCATTATCATTAAAGAGGTTTTTGGATCTAACGCTGCAGTATGTTCATCTAAAAGTAACAGCTTTGGTCCTGATAAGATAGCCATTAAAAGTGTTAAAGCTTGTCTTTGTCCTCCTGATAATAAATTCACTTTATTATATAGTTTATCTTCTAGACCTAAATCTAATTCTTTAAGAATACTTTTATAATATTCAATTCGCTTTTTATTTATTCCAAAAGATAATCCATAAGTTTTTCCTTTATTATCTGCTAATGATAAGTTTTCTAATATTGTCATATTTGGTGCTACACCAAGAGATGGATCTTGAAAAACTCTTCCAATTTGCTTTGATCTCTTATATTCATCTTTACTCGAAACATCTTCTTTATCTAATAATATAACGCCTTCATCACACTCTATATTTCCTGATATTATATTTAATAGCGTTGATTTACCTGCTCCATTCGATCCTATTATACTTATAAAATCTCCCTTCTTAACATCTAAAGAAAATTTTGAAAAAACTTTATTTTCATTTATTGTATTTTCATTGAAAACTTTGTAAAGCTCCTGAATCCTTAGCATCTAAATCACCACCTTTTCTATCTGAAATCTCTTCTATCGAATAGCTTCTATTCTTCTTTTTTAACTTTATAACTTTAGAATTTAAGCTTAAAGCTATAATAACTATTATTGCAGTCATAAGCTTTAAATAATTAGGATTCAACCCAAAGTTTAATACAAGAGCAATAGCTAATTTATATATTACAGAACCTAAAATAGATAAAGTTGTTGCTTTTATAAAATTAATTTTTTTAAATATCGAACTTCCTATTATAACAGCAGCTAATCCCATAACTACTATTCCAGTCCCCATGCTCACTTCTGCAAAACCTTGATATTGAGCAGTTAGTGCTCCTGATAATGCCACAAGTCCATTACTTATCATAAGTCCAAGGGTTTTTATAGAATTTTTATTTACTCCAAGTGAAGTCACTACTTGTTCGTTATCGCCTACCGCAACTAGTAAACTTCCTAATTTTGTTTTTAGAAACAGATCAAATACCACCTTTATTATTAAAAGAATAATGGTAATTATAAATATCTTAGATATGTCATTACTAAAAACACTCTTAGTATTAAATAATGGTATATTGGATTTCCCCATTATCATAAGATTTATAGAGTATAATCCTATCATAACTAATATTCCAGACATTAAATTAGTAATTTTTAATTTTACATTTAAAAGGGCTGTTATAAATCCAGCCATTGCTCCACCTATAGTTGCTATTAAAACAGCTATCCAAGGGTTGAAGTCTTTAACCAAAAGTGCCGCACAAATAGCTGCACCCAAAGGATAAGTTCCATCTACAGAAAGATCTGGGAAATCTAATATTTTATAAGTTATATAAACACCAATAGCAACTATTCCAAATAAAAAACCTTGTTCTAGTACATTTAAAGCTAAGTTCACTAATTAACCCCTCCAGTAACCTTATTAGATTTTTCATCTAAATCACTCGGTATTTCTATATTTAATTTTGTTGCTACATCGGTATTTATTGTTATATTCATATCACTTAAAGTTGTTATTTCAATTTCATTTGGTTTTTTACCTTCCAATATTTCAACTGCCTTATAAGCTGTTTCTTTACCAAGCTTAAAATAATCTATCCCGATTGAACACAGTCCACCCTTTGATACAACCGCTTCCTCCGCACCTAAAATAGGAATATTATTTTTAATAGCTATTTGTCCAACTAAATCATAAGCTGAAGCTACAGTATTATCAGTTGGAGTGTACAATGCATCTATATCTTTTATTGCTGATGTCAAATTTTGATTTATTTCATTAACATTTGTTATACCAATTTCTTTAACTTTCAAATTTACCTTTTCAGCTTCTTTCTTTAATGCTTCTACTTGAACCTCTGAATTTGCTTCTGATGTATTATAGATAACTCCTATAGTTTTCACATCAGGTTTAAGCTTAAGTAGTAATTCTAATTGCTTGTCTACAGGTACCATATCAGACACTCCTGTCAAATTAGTTCCTGAACTCCTCCAATCTTTAGCTATCTCTGCTGCAATTGGATCTGTGACAGCAGTAAATACAGTTGGAATGTCTTTAGTTGCATTATAAACCGCTTGAGCTGCTGGTGTAGCTATTGCTAAAATCAAATCTTTTTTATCTGCTACAAACTTTTGAGCTATTGTTTGAGAGGTAGCAGTATCTCCTTGTGCATTTTGATAATCTATTGATATATTTTTATTATCTTCATATCCCTTTTCTTTAAGCCCTTCTATAAATCCTTCTCTTGCAGAATCTAATGCGGGGTGTTGCACTAATTGATTAACTCCTATTCTTATCTTTGTTTCCTCATTTACTGAAGCTGAATCTTTTGTTTTTTCACAACCTAATAAATTGCTTACTGTAAGTAAGCTAATCAAAATTAATGATATTTTCTTTTTCCCTACCATTTTATCTATCCTCCTAATTTTTATAAAATCTCGATTCCTACAATTCTACCTTTTAATTTTCCATTTTCTA
>NZ_ASRV01000054.1 GCF_000401215.1 Clostridium sartagoforme AAU1
ATTTCATACACTCTTAAGTTTTTCCTACCTTACCTTCGTTGGATAGACCTACCACTAATTTTCGTAATAACTTCGTATAATGTATGCTATACGGTAAGTTTATTTATCATATGATATCACATTTGCATTTTTTTGTAAATAATTATTTTATAAAAAAAGGCTAAGATGCTACTTTTATTAACATCTTAACCTTGCTTATTTTATTTATTCAGGTACAGCTCTATGCCCTATTCCAATTACAACTTCATCTAAATGCAAAAGTCCAACACTTAGAAATATACATATACTTAAGTGCTGCCCCTTTCTTGCAATTCCTACTTTTCCCCCAACATTTTGTCCACTCGCTTTACTCCATACCTGCATAAGTGCATCCCTAGTTGCACCTATGACTCCACCTTCATGTAGATGTTCTTCTCTAATTACTCCATTTCTTTTTGCAGCAACTAAAGCTCTTTCTAATATTTTAGAAGTTGAATCATTTATATTTCCACCTATATTTACAGCTGTAACAAGTATTCCTTTTTTCTTAAACTCTATTTTTAATTCATCTTCTTCTTCTCTTGATGAAATGGCCATTCTTGTTGCATATTTAGCAACCTCTAAACTATTGTTTACCATGATATCCTCCCATACTTCAATTATTACATACTAATAATAACACAAATATTATTTTACATATAGTACAATTAACTTACGAAGTTATCTAAGTAAGAATATCATTTTATATTTTCACACTTATCTTTAAAATAAATGTTTAGCTTTTCTAAAGAATTTATTAAAACTTCTTTTTCATCTTCTGAAAGTCCATCCATCATAGTTTTTACCATTTCATTATGAAATCTGTCATGCAATCTATGAGCAACCTTCCCCTTTTTGGTTAATTCAACTAAAACTACTCTTCTATCTTCTTCTATTCTCTTTCTATCTACGTAACCTTTTTTTATCAATCTATTTATTGATGTAGTTAATGTTCCAACCGTTATACCTAAATCTTGTGCAACTTCACTCATCATTCTTTGATCTTTTCTTCCTATTGTTTCAATAGTATGCATCTCTCTTACTGATAAATCTGAAAAATGTCCACTTCGTAAGGTTTTTTCCTCGATTTGTAGTATTTCGTTAAATATCTTTACAAGTAATTCATTTACTACATTTCTATGTCTTTCCATAATGATTATATCCCATCCTTTTCTATAGTTCATTACTTAAATAATAATCTAATATAAACTAAAATTCAATTGTATAATTAATATTTATATATAAAATATTTTGATTAGCAAAACTTTATTAAAATATCATTATATTATATCAATTGATATTATCTTTTTATTATTTTGCAATTCTATTAAAACCTTCTCAAGATTAATATATCCTGGTTTTATTATTGTATATACTGCATAAACTTCTTTAACTATACCTTCTTCTTTTTCTAATAAATATTCTACAAGTTTAATTTTTAGATTCTTGTTTTCTAAGTATTTTTGTATTTCTAATTTTAAGTTTTCTTCATTGCAATATCTTATACCTAGTTTTTGTATTATATTTTTTGATATGAACTTATTTTCTATCCTCTTTAAAAATACTAATATTATCACAATTATTATTGCTCCAAAAATACTAATATAATACTCCCCCATACCTATACTCAGTCCTAGACAAGAAACTATCCACAAGGTTGCAGCTGTAGTTAATCCTTTTATATTTCCTTTATTATGCATTATAGTACCAGCACCTATAAACCCCACTCCTGTTATTACTTGCGATCCAAGTCTTCCATAATCAATCTTTATTACTTCACTCAAATTTTGATTTTTCTCTATAATTTCTATAGCCTTATTTCCAATGTCTATCTGTAATAAAGAAACTATTGTCGCTCCAAGGCAAACCAATATATGTGTTCTAAATCCTGCTGCTCTATTTTTCACCTCTCTTTCATATCCTATTACTCCTCCAATAATAACTGCCAAAATCAATCTTACTATTATTTCTTTAATATCAAGTGTCATATAAAACTTCCTTAAATTTCTATATATATTATTTATATAATTTAATTGCAAATTTTGATTATTAAAAATAAAGGAGCTTATTTTTAGCTCCTTCCACTTAAATCATTGTAATTGATAATAATGTTATTAATATTCCTATAAAAATTGTTAGATAATAAAAATTGTAAACATTTTCAATTTCATACACTCTAAGTTTTTCTACCTTACCTCTTGGATAGACTACCTCAATTTCATCTCCTCTTTCTAAGTTAATCTTATCACTTATATATGAAAGTGTTACTCTTACCTTTCTATCTCCTTCTTGTATTTCTAATATTGGATATAAACTTGCATTATAAATTGTGTTATATTCAGCTCCTGGCATTAAATAGGTATAACTTTCAAAACCTATCACCTTAGCCTTCTTAATTATCGATTTTCTATTTAATAACATAACTCTAATTAAATTGATAACAGTAACTAAAGTTAATATTACTCCAATAATTGTTAATATTACTCCCATTCCAACCCCTCATTTCAAATATTTTATATCTTCACTAATATAGTATGCTATATCTTTTTAAAAGATATATGATATGTTATTTTTCATATTTTTCTAATATTTTCTTTAATTATCTACTATTTTTTAATACAGCTTTTATTATTTATAATAATTTATTAGTTTTTTTAGGCATTTTATGAGACTTTTTAAATTTAACTTTTATTCCTAATAGACATTTATCTCGTTTACTATTTCTAATTAATAAGTTATTATTTAATTATAGCTATTATTAGGGGGTCTACTAATTATATGAATTATACTAAAGTTAAGTTTGAAATATATGTTCCTTTTGATTATGTAAATAAATTAAGAGAAGCTATAAACAGAACAGGAGCTTTAACTATTGGAAATTATGATAATTGCATGTCAGTAAGTGAAGTTTCTGGTTATTTTAAACCTTTAAATGGCGCTAATCCTTTTCTTGGTAAAGAAAATAACTTATCTATTGAAAAAGAAGCTAAAATAGAGTTTAGATGCGATAAAGATTTAGCTTTTGAAGTTATTAATGTTATAAAAAATCTTCATCCATATGAAGAACCTATTTATAACATACTTCCAGTAATAAATTAGTATTAAAAATACAAAGAGCTACTGTAAAGTAGCTCTTTGTATTTTTTAATATTAACTATATTTATAGTACCCATTTTTATATAGTTAGAATAGTTTATTATAAATACTAATATTTGAGGTATAAACAATGAAGATTATTATAATAGGTGGTGGTTTTGCTGGTTGTCAAGCCGCTATACAGGCAAGAAAAATGGGGGCTGAAGTTGATATTTTAGAAAGAACCGATATGCTTTTAGGAGTTGGAAATGTAGGCGGAATAATGAGAAATAACGGAAGATTTACAGCTGCTGAAGAATTATCTTTTCTAGGTGCTGGTGAATTAATTGATATAATGGATTCTCTAGCTCTCCATACAAATATAGATTTTTCTGGTCATAAACATGCTAACTTAACTGATATAGGTAAAGCTGAACCTGAAATTAGAAGATATATCTTATCTTTAGGGATTAATATTCACTTTAAAAGTAGAGCCATCAATGTTACTTTAGATAATAAATATGTAAAAAAAATAAAATTAGCTGATAATTCATTTATAGAAGCAGATGCATTTATAGAAACTACAGGTTCAACAGGCCCTATGTTGAATTGTAATAGATATGGAAATGGTTGTTCTATGTGTGTTCTTAGGTGCCCAACCTTTGGTGGTAGAGAAAGTTTAAGTGCTAAAGCTGGTGTAGAAGATATTATCGGTGAAAGATCTAACGGTACTCCTGGAGCAATGAGCGGTTCATGTGAACTGCCACGTGAATCTTTATCTGAAGATATTCTAAACCTTTTAGATAAATATGGAGTTGCTATCTTACCTGTTCCTAAAGAAGATATAAATTTAGATAAGCTTAGTCAAAAAGTATGTCAGCAATATGCATTAAAAGATTTTGCTGAAAATGTTATTTTATTAGATACAGGACATATTAAACTTATGACTTCTTATTATCCTTTGGATAAGCTTAGAAAAATACCTGGTCTTGAAAATGCAAGATATATAGACCCTTTATCTGGAGGAATTTCTAATTCAATTAGATATCTATCATCTAGTCCTAGAGATAATACTATGAGGATATTAGGATTAAATAATATGTTTTGTGCTGGTGAGAAATCCGGATTTTTTGTAGGGCATACTGAAGCTATGGTAACAGGAGCATTAGCAGGATATAATGCTGTAAAATATACTTTAAATGAACCACTATTAATTTTACCTAGAGAGCTATCAATAGGTGATATAATTGCTTTTGCAAATGAAACTTTAAATATGGAAAATGGTAAAAGTCTTAGACATACATTTTCTGGTGGAGAATATTTTGAAAGGATGAAAAAATTAAATTTATATACAACAGATAAAAAATTAATCCTAAAAAGAGTTAATTCCTTATCATTATTAAATATATTTAATAAATAGTATAATAAAGAGATATATGGATATTGAAAATATAACCACATATCTCTTTGATTTTTGTTATATTATTAATCTTAATTACTTAATTTAATAATATTAAATTGTGCACCTACTGCTGGTGTTAATACTAAAGTCAATGCAACCGATGAGTTATTACGCAATGTTAATACATCTCCTGCCGTTAAAGTTAATATAACTGTTCCACTTATCTCTCCAGTAGCTATTAGTGCTAAAATATTAGTTGCTGGCCTTATTGTTCCATTTACTGCAATTGCAATTGCTGCACCTACTCCCGCTGTAATAAACATATTATAAGTTATTTTATATCTTCCAGAGGTGGGAATTGCTATATCTGTTGAACCTGCTGCATGAGTTATTCCTAATAAAGGTCCATTATTACTAAAAGGAACATTTGAACCACCTAAAATAGTAGCTGCTCCGAGTGTTGCTAAATTATATACATATCCATAAGTTGATATTCCTGAACCAGTTTCTCCAGTAGCTCCGGTTATTCCTGTTGCCCCAGTTACGCCTGTCACTCCAGTTACTCCCGTTGCTCCGGTTATTCCTGTTGTTCCTGTTACCCCGGTTGCTCCCGTTATTCCTGTTGCTCCCGTTATTCCTGTTACTCCCGTTGATCCGGTTGGTCCTGTCGCTCCTGTTACTCCTGTTATTCCGGTTGCTCCTGTTGCTCCCGTTAATCCTGTTACTCCCGTTGCTCCCGTTGCTCCCGTTGCTCCGGTTATTCCTGTTGCCCCAGTTACGCCTGTC
>NZ_ASRV01000055.1 GCF_000401215.1 Clostridium sartagoforme AAU1
CGGTTATTCCTGTTGTTCCTGTTACCCCGGTTGCTCCCGTTATTCCTGTTGCTCCTGTTGCTCCCGTTATTCCTGTTACTCCCGTTGATCCGGTTGGTCCTGTTACTCCTGTTATTCCGGTTGCTCCTGTTGCTCCTGTTATTCCTGTTGCTCCCGTTGCTCCGGTTATTCCTGTTGCCCCAGTTACGCCTGTCACTCCAGTTACTCCCGTTGCTCCGGTTATTCCTGTTGTTCCTGTTACTCCCGTTGATCCGGTTGGTCCTGTCGCTCCTGTTAATCCTGTTACCCCAGTCAATCCTGTTGCCCCCGTTACCCCGTTGATCCGGTTGGTCCTGTCGCTCCTGTTAATCCTGTTACCCCAGTCAATCCTGTTGCCCCAGTTACACCTGTCACTCCCGTTGCTCCTGTTGCTCCCGTTACTCCCGTTGATCCGGTTGGTCCTGTCGCTCCTGTTAATCCTGTTACCCCAGTCAATCCTGTTGCTCCCGTTATTCCTGTTGCCCCAGTTACACCTGTCACTCCCGTTGCTCCTGTTACCCCGGTTGCTCCTGTTGTTCCTGTTGCTCCAGTACTACTTATATTATCTTTTACGATTACCATTGTAGCTTTTACTGGAACTATTGTAGAATAAAATGCTGTCCCATTACTCAAATTTATTAGTGACATTGTTACAGGTTCTGATATAACATCTATTATACCTATTCCTACAACCTCTCCTGTTTTAATTGGAGAATTACCTTCTAAAAGATCTCCCTGTGATGATGATAGTGCAAAAATTGCTCCATTAGTAGAACTTACTGATTGAGTTGCGACCCACCAATTAACAACATATCTTCCAACTTCATTAAATGTTATTGCACCTGTTGCACTATTGTAAGATATATTACCTGATGAATATACAACCGATTCAAATAATACATTTTCTCCATCTATCACACTTCCGGTAGATAATCTTTCTATTTGTAAAATAATATTACCCATCTTAACCTCCTCTGCATAATATTAGATATTTTATAAAGCTACCTCTGTAATTACTATATTTGCTTGTATTGGAGTATTTCCATACATAACAGTAGCGCCAGTATTATTAATTAATCTTACTGTTGATGGAATTGATGAAATAGTTATTAGTGCACTTCCATTTAACTGCCCAGTTACTATTGGAGATACACTTGGTATTACACCACCACCATTGACTTGTAAATCAAATCTAACAAAGGTAGATGGTTCTGCTCCATCTGTAGCAATCCACCAAGTCACATAGTAGTTTCCTGTAGCATTAATAGTAAATTCACCAGTAGCTGAATTATAGCTAATATTAGAGCTTTGATCATTAAAATTATTAAATAATACAGTTGCTCCATTTAAAATTGTGCTTGCACTTCTACCTAGAAGTTGTGCACTTATTCCTCTTAGCTGCATTGCAGCTCCGGTTGCACCTGTTGCTCCTTGTGGGCCTTGTAGCCCTTGTGGACCTTGTAGTCCCTGTACTCCCTGCGGTCCTTGTACTCCTTGTACTCCTTGTACTCCTTGTGGTCCCTGTGGCCCTTGTGCACCTGTTGCTCCCGTTGCTCCTGTTACTCCTTGTATTCCCTGTGGACCTTGTACCCCAGTTGCTCCTGTTAGCCCTTGAATTCCTGTTGCTCCTGTTGCTCCTGTTGCTCCTGTTGCTCCTGTTGCTCCTGTTGGTCCTTGAATTCCTTGTGGACCTTGAATTCCTGTTGCTCCTGTTGGTCCTTGAATTCCTTGTGGGCCCTGTAAACCTTGCACCCCTTGAATTCCTTGTACTCCTTGAGGTCCTTGAATCCCTTGAATTCCTTGTACTCCTTGAGGTCCTTGAATCCCTTGTACTCCTTGTGGTCCTTGTGGACCTATTGGACCTTGAATTCCTTGTGGCCCTTGCGCTCCTGTTGCTCCCGTTGGTCCTTGAATTCCTTGTGGCCCTTGCGCTCCTGTTGCTCCTGTTGGTCCTTGAATTCCTTGTAGCCCTTGCGCTCCTGTTGCTCCTGTTGGTCCTTGAATTCCTTGTAGCCCTTGCGCTCCTGTTGCTCCCGTTGGTCCTTGAATTCCTTGTGGCCCTTGCGCTCCTGTTGCTCCCGTTGGTCCTTGTGGGCCTGTTGGTCCTGATATTGGTGTGTAGCTTATACTTAAATATGGCCAATTATTACTCCTACTTGATGCAAAATATACATTCCCTTGTGAACAACTTATTGCTATGGTCAAACCATAGTTTGGGAATATTCCATTAATCCATCCTACTACTAACTCTCTTATATTAATACTAATATAATTTTTAATATCACTATTTCTAATTGTTCTGTTTATTCCAGTATATACAACTCTAGGTGCTGTAGCAGCTGTAACTATATTCACATTATAGTCTTGTAAATTTCTATATATTTTTAAATTTATACTGTTACAATTTATAAAACATGCAGACGTAATAAATAGATTCAAATTACTATCAACGATATAAATTGGTTCGTTAAATTCGTTAAAATTAAATTTTATTAAAGTTCTAAATTCTCCTGATAAATTCATGCATTTATCGCGGTGGTATCCTACTGCTAAAAAAGGTAAAGCAGAAAAATTTCTGTTTTTTAATCCACTAAAAATAAAAGTATCATCTGAGGTATATATATTTCTATAAAGCAATTATAGCACCTCCTAATCATTTGCTTATTACATAATATTCATAAGTCATAATATGTTTACAAATTGTGATACTTTTTAATCTTTATAATTTTATACTTTCATAAATCTTCATTCTTAAACAAAAAATGTCTTATTGATGATAAAGTTTTATACATCAATAAGACATTTTTTATTAATTAATTGATAATTTTATTGCTCCTGTCGGACATTTTTTAGTACATATTTGGCAGTTTATACATTTAGCATAATCTACTTTAGCTAAGTTATTTACTACATGAACCGCATCCTTTGGACAGTTTCTTTCACACAGCTTACATCCTATGCAAGCCGCTGAACAATTTTCTTTAACATGTCTTCCTATCTCAATATTATTACATTCCACTCTTACTTTTTTTGAAATAGGAACTGATTCAATAAGTCCTTTTGGACAAATATTTATACAAGCTCCACAGTTCGTACATTTATCCACATTAACCTTAGCAATACCATTAACTATTTCTAAGGCATCAAATTCACAGACATTAACACAACTACCAAGTCCTAAGCAACCATATGAACAAGATTTAGAACCTCCTCCTATCATAAGAGAAGCTGTTAAACAATCAGTAACCCCTTCTAAATCGTATCTAACCTTGGCGGAGTCACAATTACCATTACACTTTACAAAAGCAGTCATTTTTTCAGTTAAATCTACCTTTATACCTAAAACCTCACCTATATCTTCTGCTGTTTTAACACCACCTACAGAGCACAAATTTGGTTTTGCGCCTTCCATTACAATGGCCTCTGCATAAGCATCACATCCGGCAAAACCACATCCCCCACAGTTTGCGCCTGGAAGACATTCTCTTAATTTTGGTATTTTAGGATCAACCTTTACTTCAAAGGCTTTTGATGCAAAACCTAATAATATTCCAAAAACTAATCCCAGAATTCCTAAGCTTAAAGTTGCATTTAAAATATTCATACTAAATCCTCCCTAGTGAATTAATCCTTGGAATCCTAAAAAGGCAATTGACATTAAAGCTGCTGTGAATAATGTAATTGGCAAGCCTTTTAGAACTACTGGTATATTTTCATTATTATCTACTCGCTCTCTTATAAATGCTAGCAATACTATAGATAACATATATCCTGACGCAGCTCCTACTCCATTAACTATTGATTCTATAAAACTATATCCTTCTTGTATATTTAATGTTGCTACTCCTAACACTGCACAGTTTGTTGTTATAAGTGGCAAGTATATCCCAAGTGCCTTATGAAGAGCTGGAGATAGTTTTTTCATAGCCATTTCAACAAACTGAACTAATGCAGCAATAACTAGTACATTGGCTATTGTCTTAAGATATTCAAGGTCTAAATTTACTAATATAATATTATATACAAGCCATGACATTATAGATGCTAATGCCATAACAAACATTACCGCAAGTCCCATACCTATAGCCGCATCTTTTTTCTTTGAAACCCCAAGGAATGAACATATTCCTAGGAATTTTGAAAGGACAAAGTTATTTACCAGCATTGCTGATATAAAAATTATAAACAATTCCATTAGTTGCACCCCTCTTAGCTTTTAGATTTATTTTTATCTACTATTTCTATTTTGCTTTCATCTCCACATGATCCTGTTCCACATCCTGAACAGCTTCCGCAACTATGCTCTAGAACTTTTACCTTTTCGCCTGTCTTATACGCTTTTCTAATATTATAAGCATTTAAAACTACCATAAGGCCACCTAATGTAAAAAATGCTCCAGGAGCTAATATCATTATTGATGCTGGCTTAAAGCTTTCAGGTAATATTTGCATTCCAAGTATTTGACCTGCTCCCAACATTTCCCTAAAAGTTCCAATTAACAATAATGCGATTGTAAAACCAAGTCCCATTCCAATGGCATCAAAAATAGAAGGTAATATTGAGTTTTTTGATGCATACGCCTCTGCTCTTCCTAATATTATACAATTAACAACTATTAAAGGTATAAAAATTCCAAGAGAAGCATATAGACTAGGTACATATCCTTGCATTAACATGTCAATTATTGTAACAAATGATGCTATAACTACTATATATGCTGGTATTCTAATTTTATCTGGTACTAATTTTCTTATTGCCGAAATCATCATATTTGAAAATATCAATACCACGGTTGATGCTAATCCCATACCTAATGCATTTTTTGCATTTGTTGTAACTGCAAGAGTTGGACACATAGCCAAAACTTGGACAAAAATCGGATTTTCTGTAATTATCCCATTTTTTAATCTTTCAATTAACTTATTCATTGCTTTCCTCCTAATTATTATTGATTTTCACTAGCTGATGTATCTGCATCTGTATTTTTTTGAGGAGCTGTTTCTTCACTACTAGCTGATGTGTTTGCATCTGTATTTTCTTGTGGCGCTATTTCTTCTCCCTTTATATTTTTTAAATAGAAGGTGATAGCTTCATTTACTGCTGTTACTGATGCTCTACTAGAAACTGTAGCTCCAGATATAGCCTCTACTTCATTATCTTTATTAGGAGTTATTTTAACTAATTCTAAGTAACCATTTGCAGGCTTATCCTTAAATCTTGAGGTAAATTTTTCTTCTGAAATTTTAGCTCCAAGTCCAGGTGTTTCACTATGTGAAAGTACCTTAATACCTGAAATCTTACCATCATTTGATATACCTATTACAAAATCCACGGGACCATGAAACCCCTTTGTAGTAACTTTAATAACATGTCCAACAACATTATTTTCATTTAAGGCTTCATATATTTCTTTTACATTGCCCTCAGTATCTAAGTTATTAATATCCTGAATGCTACTAGCTTGTGGTAATATGTAATTTAAATCTTCTTTACTTACTTTTGAATTTTCTATAATAGCTTCTTTAGTTAAATTGTTAGCAACTCCAAGTAATAATCCTGCAATCATTGTTATAATTAGAAGGATTCCTCCTAGCTTAAAATTTTCTTTCATAATTATACTTAAGCCTCCTTCTTAATTTTTATTTTTTTAGTTGTAAGATATTCTATAAGAGGAGTAAATAAATTAGTTATTATAATTGCATAATAAGGTCCTTCCGGATTGTATCCTTTTACAGAAATAATAGATGCACAAATACCGGCTATTAACCCAAATACATATTGTCCTATTTTGGTCATTGGAGTTGTTCCATAATCTGTAGTCATAAATATAGCCGCTACAAAAAATGCTCCAGGAAGTAATATATCTTTTTCAAAGTAATTATACATAAGCATTGCTGACATTATGAATACTATAGGTCCTCTTAAGCTTATTCTGCCTCTTAATACTAAATAAAGTCCACCAATACATAAAGCTAATATTGAAACTTCTCCTATGCTCCCATTTGCTTGTCCAACAATCTTACTTATTAATGATACCGATTCTTGAGAAACTTCTGATGCTGCAGATGTTGCATCAGCTACTGGCTTAGCCATTACTCCTGCCCAAGATGCAATTAAAAATGCCTTTGATGATGCTGCTGGATTCATAAAGTTCTGGCCAAGTCCTCCAAAAAACTGTTTAACAACTATTGTTGCAAATATCGATGCTATAATTGGTATCCATAATGGAACGTACGTTGGCATAATAAAGGATATAATCATACCTAAAACTATGGGGCTTAAATCTGTAATAAATCGTCTTTTCCTTACAAATTTATTCCAGAGTCCTTCTGATATAATACTAGTTATAATGGTTGCAGCTATTATTTTTAAAGCATCTATTTTATAAAAATAGATTCCTGCACATATTGCTGGGATTAAAGCAATAATAAAGTCAATCATTATTTTATTAATTTTGTTACCATTTTTAATATGTGGTGCTGGTGATATTTTCAATTTTCTGTTTTCCACACTTTTCACTCCTATTCAGATTTTCTATTGCTATTTAAATGTTTTTGCAGTTTTTATACTTTGCGCAATCTCTATTTTAGATGGACATACAAAACTACATAAACCACATTCAATACACTTTTCTCCTCCAAACTTTATAAACTCATCTTTTTCTTTCATTTTATAAAGTTCTACTAGTTTTATAGGATTTAACCCTTCTGGACATGCTCTTAGACATTTTCCACACCTTATACAACTATAAGCTTCCTCTGATGGTGAATCTTTTTCTGTTAGAAATAATATTCCATTTGAATTCTCATTTATAGGTAAATCTAAATCATATATAGGCGTTCCATTTATACTTCCCCCATCAATGACTTTTTTAAGCAAACTATAATTCCCTTTTAAGTTTTCAAATACTTCTCTATATGTAGTCCCATTTTTTATAGAAATAACTTTTCCACCATCTACAGCATTACCATGAATAGTTGTTAGTATTTCTACTTCCTTTTTATTCAAAGCCTGTCCAAGTGTTACGATTTCCATTAAATCGTAAATAGCAACGTCATTTTTTGATTCTCCATATGCCTTAGATATTAATTTATTTTTATATAAATCAGTTACAGAGGAGACTCTTATAACATCGCCATATGTTTTTAACTCTTCTTGGATATATTTATCTTTTCCATCTACTACAAACTTAATTTCTGATTTTAGCTTAATTTTTTCTATTCCTTTTTTTAAATCTTCTTTTCTCTCTTTAATTATTACACCATATCCATTTAAATTAGGTTGAAAACTAAAAGCTTTTATTATTACTTTCTTACTACTTTTCTCAAAAATTGAAAATACTTTTTTTTCACTTTCTTCTAAACTCAAATTTTCTTTATCAATTGATAATTTTAATATTTTAGTATCTGGTATCGTAAATAATTTATTGTAAATATTTACATTATTAAAAAGATTACTTAACACTACACAAACCTCCAATTTTGTCAAGGTATTATATACCATATTATCCGTATATTTTAACAGTTACGATTTTATATTACCATAAATACAGCTATCTCACAACTTTTGTAATTTATTTAACAAAGGTTTTAATGAAAATTTTAAAACTTCTATATAATATACTAAAAACTCTTGATAAATTTATTAAGTTAACTATTAAATATACCTATTGATAGTTACTTTTTTAACATAAAAATAAGAAAGTAAACTACTATAGCTTACTTTCTAAATATTCATTATATTCTTGTAGACTTCTTACTGCTTCTAATTCTTTATCTTCAATCATATATTCAAAAAACATATCATTAAGTTCTATGCTATTTACTAAATCCTTAAAAGATTTATTTAGTTCTCCTATATTAGCATAAAAACAACTTCTATTATAATATAAAAAACTTGAATCTTTATTATTTTCTATTCCTTTTGTAATTATTTCTATAGCTTTATTAAACTCATTATTTTCTCTATATAATATAGATAAGTTTAGATAACTATACGGATAATATGGGTTTTCATCTATAGATTTTTCATAATATCTTTTGGATTCTTCTTGATTTATGTTTTTAAGTAATACTCCCATATTAAATAAAATTCTAAAGTTATTTGAATCTATGTCTAAAGCTTTAGTCATATAATTTAATGCCTTTTGATATTCTCCAAGTTCCTCATAAATACACCCTAAATTAGCATTTGCCCATAAATCATCTGGAACAAGCTCTAATGTTTTATTGTAATAGTTTATAGCATTTTGCTTATCACTTATTTCATCATAAGCATTGGCTAAATAGAAATATGCTCTATTGTATTTATTATCTAACTCAATAGCCTTTTTATAATAATCTATAGCATCTTCTAGGAATCCGTCTTCATCATATAAAACACCTAAACCATAATATGCTCTTGCATCATTTTTCTCTAATTTTATAACCTCATTATATTTTTCTTCTGAAAGCTCCTTGTATCCTAATTTATCAAATAAAATAGCCATATCTAAAATAAGTTCTATATCTCTTTTACCTTCTAAAAAACTATACGCTTTTTTATAAAACTTTAAAGCTTTTACATATTCTTTTTTTGTTACAAAATCTCTGCCTATATTTATATAGTTTTCGAAAAGATATCTATTATCTTTCATTTTAAACCTCATTTATTAAACAAAATTTTTTATACCATTTATTATTACATTAAAGAAAAATACTTCTATAATTATTATAAAGATTATAACAATTATTATACTCATATTAAAAAATATGGACGCAGAAGCTAAAAAAATGTAATATAGATCCTTCTAAAGTTACAATTTCTCCAAACCACTTCGAAAACACCTTTATATTATTTATTTTATCCATTCCAAAATCACTATTTAATACTGAGAAACTTTCAACAATAAATTTCAGTAATATTAAATCCTTTTTTATCGCTACAGTTATTCCAAGTATGAACTCCAAAGCTCCCCACAATAATATCAAATATTTAAAAATCATATTATAAACTCCCCTTTTTTATTTACCACAACATTTTTTATACTTTTTATTACTTCCACAAGGGCATATATCATTTCTTCCTATACTATTTTCCTTTTTGATTGTTTTCTTCTTATTTTCTATTTCTCTTTCAGAATGTCCTTTTAATGTCCACCTTTTAACATTCATTGCTAACTTTTTTAACTCTTCTTTAAGTATCTCTTTTTCTTCTTCACTTTCTATTTCATATGCTTCTAAGAAAATTTCAATTGCTTCAAACAATGGTGCTTCATTTTTTATAGCTATAGAAAAACTTTCTATCTCTTCTTTTAATATCTTTTTATCTATTACAAAAAGCTCATTCAATACCTTTTCTAATTTATTTCCTTCTTTATTTTCTTCTATATAATCTGGCTTAGATGCTTTAAACAATGTTTTTTTATCAAAGCTCATGAAATTCACATCTGAATTCTTATTTCTTTCTTCAATTATAAACATAGGATCTTCAACATCTATATGATAAATTATATCTTCTTCAACTTGATAATCAAAGCCTAATTCTTCTCCATCTAAAAGTAATTTTTTAATTTTATCAATACTAATATCATATTTATATACATCTATTATAAATTTACATAAGTCTTGTATAGTTAATACTCCATAAAAATATATAATTCCTGCTGAAATTTCTATAACTTCTGAATTTATTTTTGAATTTAATTTTAGCTTATTATTAAATTTATTTTTTATTATATCACATAACTCTTTAGGGATTACAGCATACAGTTTTCCTTCACTTACTGATGTGAACATTATTCCTCTATTTCTAAAAT
>NZ_ASRV01000056.1 GCF_000401215.1 Clostridium sartagoforme AAU1
GATTACAGCATACAGTTTTCCTTCACTTACTGATGTGAACATTATTCCTCTATTTCTAAAATAATTAGCATTTATAATTTCCGATGAGAAAAATTGTTTTTTACCAGATAATTTTATAACTTCTTCTAAATACACATATGCGTCTAAGTCTAATAAGTCTAGGGCATAATCAATATTTTCTACAATTACACTAACTATCTTCTCAACTAATTGCGACTTTTTTAATGAAGTAATTCCTTTAATTGAATAATTATTTGCAATTTTTATAAGTTCGTCTTTTGTCATTTTATCTAAATGATATTCTAAAGAGTCATTATTATCTATATCCTTCCATATCTTTTCTTCTTTCTTTATATCTTTCTTTATTATGTCTTCTTGCTTTTTAGTTATATCTTTGTCCATTTGTTCCACCTCTTTATTTCATTTAAAACATATACAATTATATATGTTTTTATTATTTGTGTACATAATATTTTAGATTAATAAAAATAGCATATGTAAGTTTTCTTATTCCGGCGTTCTACTTCAAGTCAACTTAAACTTACATATTACCTTTTGTCAACTAAAGAAAAAATTACAAATAATTTTTAATGATAAACTTTTTATAATTTCCAACGAATAAAAATAGATGATATGAATTCTATTATTAAATAATCCATACCATCTTATTATATAAATACTATTTAGTTAAATTCTCTATTTCAAATTTATCATTTCTTACTTTTATCTCGCATTGACCTCCATTAGATAATTTTCCAAATAATAGTTCATCCACTAACAATGGCTTTATTTCAGAGTTTATTACTCTTAATATTTCTCTTGCTCCAAATTCTCTTGATAGACCTTTTTCACTTATAAATTCTACACACTCTTTACTGAATTTTAAATTTACATTTTTACTCTCAAGCTTTTCTTTAAATTTATTTAATTCCTTTTTAGTTATTTCTATAGCTATATCTTTATTTATTTGGTTAAATATAACTACTTTATCTAATCTATTCCTGAATTCTGGAGTAAATACTCTTTTTACTTCATCGCTTACCGCTTCCATCTTTATTGTATTTCTTCCAAAACCAACAAGATTTTTACCAATATCTCTTGCTCCCGCATTTGAAGTCATTATTATTATAGCATTCTTAAAATCAGCTTTTCTTCCTTTATTATCTGTAAGGGTTGCATAATCCATAACTTGAAGCAATACCCCTAATATATCCGGATGAGCCTTTTCTATTTCATCTAAAAGCAATATAGAGTTAGGTTTCCTTCTTATTGTATCTGTAAGAAGGCCCCCTTCTTCATATCCTACATATCCTGGTGGAGAACCTATAAGTTTTGAAGCTGCATGCTTTTCTCCATATTCACTCATATCAAATCTTACTAGCTCTATTCCTAAAGTTCTAGATAATACTTTAGCTATTTCTGTTTTTCCTACACCTGTTGGGCCAACAAAAAGCATTGATGCCACTGGCTTGTTATCGTCATTAAGTCCTGCTCTAGACATCTTTATACATCTTGTCACTTCCTTTATAGCTAAATCTTGGCCAAAAATATTGCTCTTAAGCTCATCTTCTAATATTTTAAGTGATTCTATCTCAGTATTTTCAACTGTCTTTTTAGGAATATGGCATATTTTTGATATTATTTCCTCAATTATATTTTCGCTTACTACTCCATCTTTATAAATTTCTCTACTTATATTAATATAAGCTCCTGCTTCATCTATAATATCAATTGCTTTATCTGGTAAAAATCTATCATTAATATATTTTGAGCTTAATTCTACTGCTGCTTTAATAGCTTCCTTAGTATATTTAACATCATGATATTCCTCAAAATTTTCTTTAATTCCTTCTAATATTTTTATTGTTTCTTCTATGCTTGTTTCTTTAACCTCTACAACTTGAAATCTTCTTATAAGTGCTTTATCTTTCTCAAAATATTTCTTGTAATCATCAAATGTAGTTGCTCCTATAAACCTTATCTTTCCTTCTAATAAATATCCTTTTATTAAATTTCCTCCATCTAATGAACTACCATTTAATGCACCTGCTCCAACTATATTATGAATTTCATCTATATATACAATTGGATTTTCATAAGTCTTTATTTCGTCTAGTATTTGTTTTATTCTTTCTTCAAAATCTCCTCTATATTTGGTTCCTGCAAGTATTGAGCCAATATCTAAAGAAAAGATTTGTGAATTTCTAAGCTTTTCAGGAACATTTCCTTCTTTTATTAGCTTTGCAAGCCCTAAAGTTATTGCAGTTTTTCCAACTCCTGGTTCACCTATATGAACAGGATTATTCTTAGTTCTTCTACAAAGAATTTGGATTGTTCTATCTAGTATATCTTGTCTGCCTATTAATGGATCATTTTCCCCAATAGTTATAGCTTCAGTTAAATTTGTGCAATAACTATTTAAAATACTCTTATTGGGTTTATTTTCTAATTTATTTGTAGTTTTTATTATTCTAATAGCATCTTTAGATACATTTTCTTCTTCATTTTTATTATGAGAAAGTTCAAATAATAACTCCTGCTTACTAATTCCTTGTTTTTCCAAGAAGTATATGGCATAACTATCTTTTAACGCATAAGTTGCTGCTATTACATGTTCTAATGTCACAACACTTTTTTCGCTAAATGCCGCTTGCTGAGTCGCAACTATTAGTATATTTCTTATTCCAAAACTTTCTTCCGGATCTCCATCCTCTTGTTTTTCTACATACTCATTTATATAATTCATTAAATCATTTTCTAACTCTTCAACATTTCCATTTAATTTATTAATTATTTCTTTAAAATTTTCTTCTTCTAAGGCACTTAATAATAAATGTTCTGGTGTTACATATTCATCTTTATTTTCTTTTGCTTTATTATATGCTCTAAGCAATATATTTCTGACTATCTTACTAATATCCATTTCATTCCTCCTCTACAGTAAGTTTAAATGGAAATCCTTCTCCCTTTGCAATAGTCATAGCCTTACTAGCTTTTGATATAGCTATATCATAAGGATATATACCAGCTATGCCCTTGCCATTTTTATGAACCTCCATCATTATTTTATTAGCTTCTTCTATATTTTTATTAAAAATATCATTTAAAATAGCAACAACAAATTCCATAGTTGTAAAATCATCATTATGCATGAAAACTATAAACTTTTTAGGTCTTTTTATTTTGATATGTATTTTTTCTATTATGTTAGCATTAGTTTCCAATAATTATTCCTCCATGACATAAATTCATTAATAAAATACTGATAAGTTTTAAAATTTAATTATATTATTATATATACTTCAATTAATACCATACATCACCTTGTCTTATTAAGTTAATAATTTCTTTAAATAAAGTAGTAATATTGAAATAATTCACTATTTTATTTATATATAAATTGCTTAAATACTATTAAGTTCTGGAATAATTAAATTAATTATAAAGTACTTATTGCAACTTATATATAATAGTATATAA
>NZ_ASRV01000057.1 GCF_000401215.1 Clostridium sartagoforme AAU1
CCATAAAATATCAATAATAATAACTTAATAGCTTTTTGTAAAATTATATTTTTAATAAAATATTATATATATTTTTAATTATTATTTCAACTTTTCTATTTTAAGATACCTTTATTAAATACAGAATATTTATTGCAACTTATATATTTAAAATCATATATTATAATGAGGTGATGAATATTGGAAGAACAAAAAACTTTAAATTTAGGAAATACGACATCTCACGTTAAAGAACCTACAGATCTTACCTTACAAGAAACAAATGAAATGCTTAAACAATTGCCTAAAATTTTAAATCAAATGAAAAATATTATCTTAAGTAATAATCATAATTTGGCTTCCTTACAAATTGAAGTTCAGATTATGAAATCTGAGCAAATGAAATTTAAAAATGATATTACTCAGGTATTAAACATTATATCTGAAAAATTTACAACAATTGATAAACTTCAAGAAGATTTATCCATATTAGATCAAGTATTAGGTAAGAAAATTACTGAGCTTGAAGATGAAATAGTATTGACACAGCAAATGGCTACAAAAAGTTTAAATGAAGTTCTTAAATTTAAGGAGCATTGGAAAATCTAATAGGACTGTAGTTTATGGTACAGTCCTATTAGATTTTATAAGTAATAAATAATTCTTACTTTAATAAAAGGATAAATGAAATTACATTTACCCTTAAATTTATATATTATTAGTTTAATCCTGTAAGCAAATATATAAATAATAAAATACTTATTATTGCACAAATATTAGTTACTGCTTTGGATTTTCTCTTTTTAACATTCTCATCATTTTTATCTTCTGTGGTATAGCTAAATAAATGTGTAAATTTATAAAGTAAATTTTTCATACTATCAACTCCTAAGATTTGTGCAAAAAGGACAGCTTTTACACTATCCTTTTTACTTTTCATTTTATTTTATTATTATTTATAGGGCGTTATTATAATTTATAATGAACTTGATTGTTCACAAGCAATTTCAGCTTGCTCTATTTCTAAGTTTTTCTTATCTGCATAAGCTACGAATGGTAAGTAAATTAGTACTGAAACTGCAATATTTATTAATGCTACCGCACCTGCTTGCCATTGTCCAGTTGCTAAAATAGCTGATATTACTGGTGGACAAGTCCATGGAACTACTGCTGATGCTGGTGCAACAAAATTCATTGCGCTTAATACATATGCAATTACTGCGGATACCATTGGAGCTAATATAAATGGTATAATGTATATTGGATTTAATACTATTGGTAATCCAAATATAACTGGTTCATTAATATTAAAGAATGCTGGACCTGTTGCAATATTTCTAATTGACTTGTTTATAGCACTCTTTGATTTAAATATCATAGCTATCATTAGTGCTGCTGTCAATCCTGATCCCCCAAGATTAACATAAGAATCTAAGAATTGGCTGTTTATTATATTAATCCCTTGAGTGTTTCCTGCTGCTATAGCTGCCATATTTTCAGCTGTTAATGCAAGGAATATTGCATTTATAACTGGAGCTAATATATTTGATCCATGTAATCCAAAGAACCATAATACTTGTTGTATAAAAATTAGTAATAATAATACTGGTAAAGAATTTGCAAGACCCATTAATGGTTTTTGTATTAATGTGTAAACATGCATATAAACTTCTTTGTATCCTAAAGCTTCTAATATAGCAAATACTACTCCTACTAAAGTTAAAGTAATCATTGTTGGTAATAAAGCTGAAAATGATCTTGATACTGCTGGTGGTACTCCATCAGGCAATTTAATAACTAATTTCTTATTTTGAGCTAATTTAGCAAAAATTGTACCTGTAATTAAAGTAACTATTAAAATAGTAATTAATCCTGAAGGTCCAAGCCACTTTGTAAATAAACCTGGTTCCCATCCAAGTGTTCCTGCATCAAATCCTCCCCAAGTAACTGGAGCTTTGTAATCAAACATATTTGTTAAAATTAAGCTTGATGCTAAAGTAACTAATCCTGTTGCAAAACCATCGACATCATAGGATTTACCTAATGCATATCCTATTGATATTGCAGCGAATAACCCCATTAAGAACATTGATCCACCATAAACATTTAATGCAATTACATCTAACCAATGTAAAGGCATACCTGCTGCAAATAAATCTTTAACTGATTGAATTGGAAAATTGTGAATTAAAAGACCAAAAGAACCAATAATCATAAGTGGCATTATTGTAGCAAAACCATCACGTATAGCTACTAAGTGTCTTTGAGCACCTATTTTAGATGCTATTGGAACAATATAACGTTCCATCCAGTTCATGAATTTTTCCATTTAAAATCCCCCTTAAATTTTGATTTATATTTACTGATTTCCTCTTAAATATTTTTTACTGATAATTTCATTGTAAAGAGTAATCAGTTAATAGACATTTTAAAATCCTTTACATAAAAGCTTTTTATATTTATGTCTTTTCTTACTTATATATAAAGCAATTTGCATGCCAACTTTTTTAAATTTGTCTTTTTCTCTAAACCATTGATATATCTAGCTTTGAGCCTATTATCTTTTACACACTTATTTTTTAACCTCTGTGTAATTGTATTACACAAATTTGTATTAAATTTTATTTGTGTAATAATATGTTAATAATTTTATGTTTTTTTTATTTTAACTTCAGTATTTACAAAAAAATTCTGGCATAAGCCAGAATTTTTTAAACACTAGATTAAATACTATCTATTCTTTTAGTTTAAATGAGAATTTACTCCATGGCTTTATATAATCTAATAAGAATAATTCATCTTTACTTATCCTTGCAACAACATTTGTTTTTCCTATATTCTTCATATCCTTTAAAGCTATTTGTAACTCTCCTGCATATCTAGTGTATAAATCCGTATCGATTAAAATGTCCCCTCTTTTTATATCTACCAAATTGTATGGTGGGAAGCTTTCTCCTTTATACTTAACTCTACTCTGAGTGCTTCTTGCCATATATTCTGAAGAATCACCCCTATTAAAATGGAATTCTTCTAAAACTATTTTTCTATCTAAATCCCTTATATCTTCTATCAATTCAACCGTAAACTCTAACATATTCTTATTTAATTCACTTAATGCTTTAAGTTCTTCTTCACATGCAAATGCATTTGCTATTATTACATCATCAATTAAACCTGTTGCAAATAAGTGCTTAGCTTGAACTTCTATTGGCAAATCTCTATGCATCTCTAATGTGCATAACCCTTCTGAAACTGGCCAAGGTCCATACTTTGCTGAAGGTGAATTAACAAAAGCCGCCGTTCTTATCCCTAATTCTTTAAACTGTTTACTTGAATTTATAAAATTATCATATGATAAACCTGTATATATATGTGGATAAAAATTATGACATCCATATAGATTATTTAAATTTGCCTTATATGAAAGTATATTATCTACATATTTCGTTCCATTACTTATATTCAATTCTATTTTTAGTCCGTATTCATTAAAAGTCATAACCGATTCTTCGTACCCACTAAACCCCATATCAAGTCTTATACCTGATAATCCAATTTCCTTAAATACTTTTAAATCAAATATTGATGCTTTAAGCTTATTAAATACATTTGGATCTATATCTGCTATAACTTCCATATCATATTCATTAGCCACACTTACTATTTCCTTAAATTCTTCTAATACAATATCAAGATCTTTATCGCTTGCAGATATTAAACATGTAAAAATTCTTTTAAAATTATATTTTGCAGCAAGTCTTATATAATTCTTTATTTCATTAACAGAAGAATTGTTAGGATATACAGAAATTCCTAGCTTATTCATTTTTACACTCCACCTTACTTAACTTTTCATGAAGATCTATAATTTCTTCTGCTAAATCCTTCACTACTATAGAAGTCATTAAATGATCTTGTGCATGTACTAATAATAATGATACTTCGCTCCTATCTCCTGCCGCTTCCTTCTGAATTAAGCTAGTTTGTGTAGCATGGGCATCACCTAAAGTTTCCTTTGACTTTTCTAGTAATTCTCTTGCTTCATCAATTTGTCCAATTTTAGCTAATTGCATAGCTTCCATTGCATAGCTTCTAGCCTCACCACTAAAGATTATTAGATTCATTATAATTTTTTCCATTGGCTCCACCCCTTTTACGTTTATTACTACTTGCTACTCATTAAAAGAGCTTGTTTTAAAACCTTCTCACCATTCATTGTTCCATAATCTACTGTATTGATTACCTCTACCGGAACCCCTAGCGGTTCAAATTTTGCTTTCATCTTACTTAATAAAAATCTAACTTGAGGTCCTAGTAATAATACATCTATTTCATTTTCGTGCTTTTTTAGTTCTGCCTCTCCAACAGCATTTATTGTACAATCAATACCTTTAGCTTTAGCTGCTGTTTGCATCTTACTAACTAATAAGGATGTTGACATTCCAGCTGAACAAACAAGTAATATTCTCTTCATTTAAATTACCTCCCTATATATAATTCCTTACACTATTTTATAAAGCAATTTTAATGCCAAATTTAATTTTATAAAATTATCATTTATTAACATAGTCAAAGGCCCTTATTTAGTCATTTTCAGTTATAAAACAATAAACTTTCAGTGTGTAAATGTTTATTACACACTTTATAAAAAGTGTCTATGAGTTTTTTGATTTTACACAGATGTTTTGTTGTTAATTACCATCTTTACTATGTGAGCCAATTCATTTTCTCCAATATTGATTTTATAATTTTCCTCTAAAATTTTTAAACATTGTTTAATAAGTATAAACTCTTTATTATTTGAATGTCTAAATTCATTTAACATAACAAAAGGAGTTTCTTTACCACCTTTCATTAATTTTTCTATTAAGAAACATGTGTGAATCATTATTCCTATTTTTACTTCATGTATCAATTTAATATTTAAATGTTCTTCTATATTAAGTAATACTTTTCTTATATTTCTTACAAGTTTATAAGAATCTATATTATCTATTTGTTTTTCCATACTTTCAATTATTTTATAATATTCTTCTTCTTGAGATATAAGTTTTTCTAAATCGTCTATCCCATCCCCAGATAATATTTCTGCTGCTGATATAAAAGGTATATTTGGTACATAAGTATTCATTACTCCAACTATTGCAAGTATATTATATTTTTCACCTAAAGACTCTATATTACTATAAAAATCATCTTTATCTAGTATATTAAGTGCATGAATTTTAATATTTAATTTATTATTCATATTATTTTCTATTATTTCTTTTAATCTTTGAGCAGAACCATCCCCAGTAAAGCAAGAAGTAATCACAATATTTTCTTTTCTATCAATTTTTGATGCCGCACCTTGAACCCCATATCTTTTTATCTCTAAACAAGATTCATATATTTCTTTTAATCCTCGTCCGTTCAAAGCCTTTCTTCCAGCTTCTATAACTAGTAAAGTTGTAACCATATCAATAGCTTTTACATTGATATCAGTTTCTTCCTTTATCATATCTGCAAAATTAGTTAAAGATCCCATATCTACTAAAAGAAAAACTCCTTTACCTGCATGTATTTCTTTTATTTTTTTCATTGCAATTCTATACATATCTTCTGCTTTCATACTCAAAGGCATGTCTAATGCTTCAACATATTCTTCTCCAATTAAAGAATTAGCTACCTCTACCATTGATGATGCTGTAGAATGACCATGCATTATAACTAATACAGATACTTTTTCATCCTTGATTGTATCTTTTTCATAAGGATTAGTTGCTAAAAACATAGTTATATAACCAATTTCATCTAAAGGAACTTCAATTCCAAAGCGCTTATCTATAACACTTGCAACTTCCATGGATACAATAAACTCTTTAGCATACTCACCTCTTATAAAATTTAATTTAGGATGGAATATTTTTATCCCTTGTCTTATTCTCTCTAAACTCCCTTGAATATGAAGAGCTAATCCAAAATAAACCTTTTCATCATATTCTCTATTCAACTTATTAGATGCAAATAAAAGGATCTCCTCTACTAAATCCACAATTTCCAAATCTACTATCTTTGATATCTCTTCTCGTCTAAACTTTTCAGGTAAATCTCTTATATATTTTCTAAAATATTTTTCTATATCTATATTTAAGATTTCATCAATTTCCTTTTCTTCTATTCCATCATTTTTTAGTTCTTCTATCTTTTGTTCAATTCTATCATAAAACATGGTACCTTCCTTAAATTCTTCTAAAGTCTCTCCATCTTCAATTAGTATAATTTTATTCTTATATGAAAATTTAAGAACATCTCCCATATTATTTAAAATTTCTTCTACTTCTTCTCTATATTCTTGTAACTTCATAAGTCCCATTTTTACTCTTTGATGTAAATCTTCTTGCTCAACTAATATATAGTCTTTACTCTTTGCTTTATACTTTAAAAATGCCCTTGCGCAAGAAAGTTGAATATCACTTTTTAATTGACCTATATTATTTGGACAATCATATAGTAAAAACGATATCAAAGCATTCTTATTAAAATAAATACTTTTAGATACTCTTTTTGATTCATTCTCTATAAATTCTCTAAGTAAATAATACCTTTCCTTTATATTTTTCTCTTTTAAAGATGGTAATGTTATAACCATTGGTATCCTTCTTGTAAATGTCTTAAGCAAAAAAGATTGTGGATCTTCAGTTGTAGCTGCTATAATTTGCGCCTCTACATGAACTAACTTTTCAGTATCTCCTAAAACCCTAAAATGGCCTTTATCTATATATGTAAATAGCATCTCTTGCCCCTGCGGTGATAATCTATGAATTTCATCTAAAAATAATATCCCACCATTGGCTTTTTTTAATAATCCATCTCTATCTGTGTCAGCCCCTGTATATGCTCCTTTTTTTACACCAAATATCTGAGCCATAACTAACTGAGGATTATCAGCATAATCGGCACAATTAAATCTTACAAAAGGAGCTTCATTATTTATTACTTTAGACTCCATTGCAAAATTATACATAGCTTCAGCAAACATTGATTTTCCTACTCCGGTTTCTCCTAAAATTAAAGTATGTAACCCATTAGGAGGATATAATATCGCTGCTTTAGCTTGTTGAATTGGCATTTGTAAGCTTAACTTCGAACCTACTAAAGTATCCAAGGTATTTCTTTTAAGTTCTCTATTTCTTTTCTTGGGTTCAGTACTTACTTTTTCCTCTTTATCAACAGCACAACTATATTTAACTGGATGTCCTTCAATTTTGTTAATAACACCGCTTTTATAAAGCTGATTTAAATATCTGCTTACATTAGCTCTATCTAAGTTCATAAAAGTGCTAAGTTCAGTTGCTGTTATACTATTACTCATTTTTACTTCTAATTCCTTTAAAGCATTATAAACTTCGTTTATTTTACTCATATTTTTTCATCATGCCTCCTAATGTAAACTTTTATATAAGTTACAATAACATCCTACACTTAACTAAGTTATTCTTAAAATTTACAGAATTTAATTAAATATAGTACTTCATCAATTTATATAAAAAGATAAATAGTGCATATGTTTTCAACTTAACTCTTCCACTTAAATAAGCTTATTAATTATTAACTTTATAAATCAATAATGATGTTAAATATTAGTTGAAACATATATA
>NZ_ASRV01000058.1 GCF_000401215.1 Clostridium sartagoforme AAU1
TTACCGTCTCGTCTTACGTTAACTTAACTTACGTTAATATTAGTATNTACTAGTAAGTAAGTTTATACGTATAGTTAATTTAAGTTTAAACTTTTAATTTATTTATATTATTATTCTTGTTTAATTATATATAGAAATGGTAACAGCAGTTTAATTAATTTTTTTATAAACTAAATATTAGATTTAAATTTTCTAAGTCTTAATGCATTTAATAATACTGATACTGAACTTAAGCTCATAGCTCCAGCAGCTATCATTGGATTTAATAGTGGGCCTCCAAAAATATGAAGAACTCCCATTGCTACTGGTATCCCTAATACGTTGTATGCAAATGCCCAGAAAAGATTTTGTTTTATATTATTTATAGTAGCTTTACTCAATTGTATTGCTTTTATAACATCTAATAAATCACTTTTCATTAATACAATATCTGCTGATTCTATGGCTACATCCGTTCCTGAACCTATTGCTATTCCTACATCTGCTTGAACCAATGCTGGAGCATCATTAATTCCATCTCCAACCATAGCAACCTTTTTATTTTCACTTTGTAATTTTTTAACCTCATTTGATTTATCCTCTGGTAAAACTTCTGCTAATACAATATCAATGCCAACTTCTTTAGCTATTGCTTTTGCTGTTTTTTCATTATCACCAGTTATCATTGCTACTTTTATTCCCATATTATGAATAGCTTTTATAGCTTTTTTACTGTTTTCTTTTACTGTATCTGCAACTGCTATAATTCCTTTTATTTCATTATCTATAGCCAGGAACATAGGTGTTTTTCCTTCTTCTGCTAACTCATTAGATTTAGCTTGCAACTCTCCTAACTCTATACCTCTTTCAAACATTAACTTTTTATTTCCTAATGCGATGCTACTGCTCTCAATTCTTACCTCTATTCCATGTCCAGGTATTGCTTTAAAATCTTCTATGGTTTTTAAGTTAATATTTTTTTCTTCTGCGGCTTTTACTATAGCCTCACCTAGTGGATGCTCTGATCCCTTTTCTGCACTAGCAGCTAATGTTAAAATTTCTACTTCACTTATTCCTTGAGTTATTATATTAGTTACTTTTGGCTTTCCTTCTGTTATAGTTCCTGTTTTATCAAAAACTATAGTTTGAATTTTATATGCAGTTTCTAGCGCTTCTCCACCTTTTATCAGAACTCCATTTTCCGCTCCTTTCCCGGTTCCTACCATGATGGCTGTAGGCGTTGCTAATCCCAATGCACATGGGCATGCTATAACTAAAACTGCTATAAAAATGGTTAATGAAAATATTGCTGATTCGCCTGATATATACCAAGCTAAAGCCGCTATAATTGATAATGCTATTACAGTTGGTACGAAATATGCTGATATTACATCTGCAAGCTTTGCAATTGGTGCCTTTGTTCCTTGGGCATCTTCAACGAGCTTTATTATTTGAGCAAGTGCTGTATCATCTCCAACTTTAGTAGCTCTATATTTTATAAATCCTGTTTTATTAATACTTGCTCCTATTACCTTACTTCCTATACTTTTTTCAACTGGAATGCTTTCTCCTGTAAGCATAGATTCATCTATTGATGTATTACCTTCAACAACTTCTCCATCTACAGGTAACTTTTCTCCAGGCTTTACAATTACTATATCTGAAACTTTCACTTCTTCAATAGGAATGGTAAGTTCATTTCCATCTCTAATAATATTAGCAGTTTTAGGTGCTAATCCCATAAGTTTTTTTATAGCTTCTGAAGTCTTTCCTTTTGATACTGCTTCTAAATATTTTCCTAAAGTTATTAATGCAAGTATTACCGCTGCTGATTCAAAATATAAATGCATTGCATAGTCATGATCTCCCATATTTATTTTATATATAGCAAATATTCCATAAACCACTGCTGCTGATGTTCCTATAGCTATTAAAGAATCCATATTAGGACTTAATTTAAATAAATTTTTAAAACCTATCATATAAAACTTATATCCTACTATTATCACAGGTACAGTTAATACAAGTTGTATTATTGCAAAATTCAAGGGATTCATCATAGGATCAATAATTTCCGGTAAACGCATTCCTGCCATATGTCCCATTGTTATTATTAGTAATGGAACTGTAAATATAATAGATAAAATAAATCTATACCAAAGCTTCTTATGCTCGGGAATCTTTTTTTCCAGACCATCTTTCTTTTCTTCCACTATTAATTTATATCCTGCTTTTTCTACTATATTTTTAAATCATTAACAGATATTTTATTTTCATCAAAAGTTATATTTAGTTTTTCTGTAGCAAAATTTACTGATGAATTTACAACTCCATCAGCCTTTTTAGTGACTCTTTCAACTCTATTTGCACAAGCTGAACATGTCATTCCTTCAACTTTAAAGCTATAATTCTTAGTGTTCTTTTCTACTCCGTATCCTGCTTTTTCAATAGCCTTTTCAATATCAGAACTATTTACTTTATCATTATCATATTGAACACTCAATGTTTCTGTAGCAAAATTAACATTTGCTTTATCTACACCTTCAAGTTTATTTATTACTCTTTCAACTCTACTGGCACAAGCAGTACATGTCATACCTGATATTTTAACTTTTTCTACTTTCATTTTTACCCTCCTTCACCACCCCCCAGGGGTGTGGTATAATTTTATTATACTATTTATCTTTATAATGTCAATAACAATTCTCATTAATTAATATAATATTATTTTTACCAATAACCAAAAAAAATTAATTTAGAAAACTTAAATAAGAGTTTCTAAATTAATTTTTTTATAACTTATATATTCTTAAAGTTAATTTTTTTACCTTTAACACTTTAACTTCCTGCACTTTCATATACACTAATACCCTTTAACCATATTTTATATGATACTATTATTGATAACAAACTTACAACAAACGGCAAAAAAATCCCAGTTAAGATACTTCCCTTTCCAATAAAATATGAACCTGGATAATATCCAGTAAATGCAAAGGGGATAATAAATGTCAAAATAAACTTTATAGCACTTGGATAAATACTTACAGGATATTTTGCAAAAGTACTTATTTGATATGCCATAAACATATATGATTGTGAAAATTTCACCCAAAAGGCTATTGATGCTGTTGCAAGTTTTATTGATGTATATATTAAAGTTGCACAAATAATTACAAAAATAAATTCTAATATTTGTATTGATGTATAAGAAGTATTTAAATTTATTGATGATGTTATTAACAAAATAAAACCTATTATAACCTCTCCAAATCCATCTGGTTGAAAGCTTTCGGATATAACTTGAAATAATGGATTTATTGGTCTTAATAAATATTTATCAAATTCACCTTTAACTATGGTTTTCCAACTAAATATCCATAAATAATCAGTAAATATATGATCTATTCCCCTAGGGATTTGAGCAAATCCATAAATAAATAAAATTTCATAAAAGCTCCATCCATCTAATGTAGGTATAACATTGAAAATTAATTTTATAAATATAACTCCAGCTAATTGAACCAAAATAAATCCAATCAGTCCTAATACAAAATCAATTCTATATTCCATTAATGTTTTTATATATTGTTTAAGAAATTTTGAGTATAACTTTATATATTTAGCCATTTTATCCTCCTAATATACTTAATTCTTTTATTAAAGATTTCCACATTTGTCTACTAATAATTATAAGTATTATTATCCACAAAATTTGAATAGATATTGCTTTAATAATTTCAATATTAGTTAGTTTTCCCAGATATATCATACTTGGTGTATATATCATAGAACTAAAAGGCAGAAAATTGAAAATTCCTTGTATCCAACTTGGAAAGAATACCATTGGTATTAAAGCCCCAGATAATAACTGAGATATAGCATTCATAATTTGAGTTAATCCCCACATATTTGTTATTTTAAAAGATAATAACCCAAACATATAACTATAATAAAAATTAATAATAAACCCAGCCAAAATACTAATAATATATAAAATTGTATTTGCCACAGAAAATTTACCACTATAATTAATTTGTAATATAGTTATTAATATAAATCCTATAAAAAATACAACTATAAAGCTATACATTAAGTTTCCTAGGGATTCAAAAAACATTCTCTTTTCGTAATTTATTGGCCTAATTAGATTTATAGCTATAGAGCCGTCCTTCACTTCTCTACTTATTGAATATCCTATATCGGAATTTATAATTACAGATGTTATAAATGATATAAGAACATACACTATCATCTCATTTAAGCTAAACCCTTTAATAATCATGCTATCAGAACTTCTATATATAGCCTTCCATAAATAAAATGTTACAAATAATAGCATAAGTTCTCCTAAGAAAAAGATTATAGCATTTGCCCTATATGAAAGATTTTTTTGAAATGTATTTTTTGTAAAGGTTAAATATGATTTTATGTCAAAAATAGACTTCAATATTTACACCTCTTTTCTATATATCTTTTTTATAATATCTTCAATACTTGTCTCAAGTATTGAAAAATCTAAAACATTGAATTTAGATATTATTTTAGATATTATTTCTGCTTGGTTAGTAAAGTTTCTATTAAATCTAACAATAATCTTATTATCTAAAGCATTTATTTCCAAGTTTTCTTTACTAATTTTCATTTCATCATTAATATCAAAGTTTTCATATCCATTTAAACTTTTAACTAAAATCTCTATAGTTGTTATATATCCGTAGTTATCTTTAATATCTTTTAAGCTACCATCGTATATCTTAGTTCCATTGTCTATTATAATTATTCTATTACATAATTCTTCTATATCATTTAAATCATGAGTTGTTAGAATAACTGTAGTTCCATACTTCTTATTAATTTCTTTTATTGCGCTTCTAACTTTTTCTTTTACCACTACATCTAATCCTATTGTTGGCTCATCTAAATATATAATTTTAGGATTATGTAACAATGCAGCTGCTAAATCAGCCCTCATTCTTTGACCAAGCGATAATGTTCTTACTGGACTTAAGATAAATTCACTTATTTCTAAAACTTCATTTAAGAACCCCATTCTTTCTTTATAATCGTTATCATTAACGTCATAAATGTCTTTCAATAAAGAGAATGTTTCAGATAGTGGTAAGTCCCACCATAATTGCGTCCTTTGCCCAAATACAACTCCTATATACTTAGCATTTTTTTCTCTATCTTCATATGGAATTAATCCGTTTATTAAAACCTTCCCAGATGATGGAGTTAAAATCCCTGTCATCATTTTAATGGTAGTAGACTTGCCTGCACCATTTGCCCCTATATATCCTACTATTTCTCCATCTTCTATTTCAAAACTAATATCATCAACAGCTTTTTTAATAACATACTCCCTAGAAAAAATGATTTTATAGCCCCCTTAAATCCCGGATACTTTTTACTACTTTTAAATTCCTTACTTAAATTTTCAACTTTTATCATATACTCACCTATCTTCATTATTAAAGGAAATATTTTCAACTTATTCTACTCTCTTCATACTATCCAGTCAATAAATACATTTATATATACATTTTTTTGTATTTTAGTACAATTTATATATTACTTATGTGTTTTATTATCTAAAATTATCAAATTTATTCTTCTCATAAAATAATAAAGCCACCTATAAATAGGTGGCTAAAATATTACTATTTTACTGAATCTAAAACGTCTTGTACAGCTTTTACATAAGTTCCAACTTTAATTGATACTCCTGATACTGCATCTGTATTTCCATCATCATTAGTTAATTTAACTTTTGAAAGGTCAAAGTTATTTTTAACTATAAACTCTTCTAATAATGCCATTTGTTCATGCCAATGTTTAGCTTCTCCTTCTTTCATTACATACTTACCTTCTTCAGAAGCCTTTTTCTTCATTGAACCGTCTTCTTGCTTAACATCAACATTAACTGCTACTGGTTTTCCATGGTTAAATACAACTTTTGTAACTACCATGTCTTTTTTTGCTCCACTTGGATCATATGGAGTTTCTGCTATTTTAGCTCCTGTAAATCCACTTTCTAATTCTTTACCTTCTTTAACTGCATCTAAAACTTCTTTAACTGTATTTACGTATGCTCCAACCTTAATTGATACTCCTGATACTGCATCTGTATTTCCTTCTGCATTAGTTAATTTAACCTTAGATACATCAACCTTATTTTCATTTAAGAAGGCTTCTAACAACTCCATTTGCTCTCCCCAGTTCTTAGCTTCTCCTTCTTTCATTACGTAATTACCTTTTTTAGCTTCTTCTTTTTTCATTGTTCCATTTTCTTGACGTACATCAATTGAAACCTTTACTGCTTCTCCATCCTTAAACTCAACTTCTGTAACTATAACATCACCTTTTTTACCTGTTGAATCATATAATGCCTCATAAGTTTTTGTTCCTGTGAATTTCTCACTTTGTTGGTTTGAAGTTGAACCGTTATTATTTGAATTTGAAGTTTCCTTACTTCCACAACCAACTAATAACGCCATTGATAATAAACATACAGCTATAATTTTTTTTGATTTCATAAAATTATCCCCTTAAATGAAATTTACAAGATAATTTTATACTGACTTTGTAATTTTTTCAACAATATTGTTAAATTGTTGTCTTTATTAAATATAATAATTTCATTTATTTGTATATTATAAATTAATACTTTATTACTAATATATGATATTTTT
>NZ_ASRV01000059.1 GCF_000401215.1 Clostridium sartagoforme AAU1
ATTTTTTGCATATGCAATCGTTTTATTGATATATTACTATATTTCATTAATTTTAATCTTATATTTTATAATATATATTTCATATTATAAAATTAAGTGTAAACGTATTTCGAATTTAATTTTTTGTTGTTTTTTTAACAGTATACCTTTATTTTAGATAAATTGCGTATAAATAAATTAGAATTCTAGCAATTATTACAATTTATTTTCATAAAATTCTTCTATATTATTACGAATTGCATATATTGTAGCTTGAACTCTATCATCAACCTCTATTTTTTTAAATATACTTGTAATATAATTTTTTACTGTTTTTTCGGATAGAAACAATTTATCTGCTATTTCTTTATTCTTTAACCCCTTAGAAATTTCATATAATATACTCAATTCTCTATTGGTTAATGATTCTAAGTTTTCTGTTTCCTTGTTCTTTATCATATTATTATTACTCTTTTTTATATCTAAAAATATAGCTTTTATTAAGGAATTATCTATATATTTTCTCCTATATACACACTTCTTATTGCTCTTACAATTTCAGTTCCTGCTGATTCCTTTAAAATATATGCGTCAGCCCCTATATCTATAGCTTCCATTATAGTTTTTCTATCATTTTCTACAGTAAGCATTACTACTTTTATATTTAAATATATTTTTTTAATATCTTCAATGTATCTAATCCATTTTTTATTGGCATATTTATATCTAATAAAACTACATCAGGAATGTTTTCTTTTAAGGAATTCAACATTTCTTCCCCATTTTTAAATTGTCCAACTATTAAAAGATCCTCTTCAAAGCTTATTATTCTATTTAACCCTTCTCTTATTAAATCATGATCATCCACTACCATAACACTAATTTTATTATCAATCATTACTTTTTACCTTTCTACTTATTGGAAGTTTTATTTTATATATTGTTCCTTGTCCCTCAGAAGATTTCAATTCTATTTTACCTCTTAATTGTTTCACTCTCTCAAATATACCTATTAAACCATAGCGATTTCCTTTTTGTTTTGTACTCAGTAAGGTTTCTTTAACATCAAAACCTCTTCCATCATCTTGAATATAAATAAATATATACTCTTTTGTATAATTAATTCTTATTTCGGCATTCTTAGAATTAGAGTGTTTCTTAATATTATGCAATATTTCCTGAATAATTCTGTACACAGCAATTTGTATTATATTTTCTACTTTAAATTCAGATTCCTCAATAAAAAGATTTATTTTTATATCATTTTCTGATGAAATAATATTTTTCATTTCTTTTATAGAATTATTTAATCCATGCTCTTCAAGTGATAATGGTCTTAAATCGTATATTATTCCTCTGACTTCTTTTAAAGCCGTTCTTACATTTGATTTTAAGTCATCTAATTCCCTTATTCCTTTTTCTAAATCTTTTCTTAGAACTACTTTACAAAAATCTATTCTCATCATGGCATTTGCAATATATTGTGCTGGGCCATCATGTATCTCTCTTGCAATTCTTTTTCTTTCTAATTCCTGATTTTCTAATATTTTTATTCCAGTTATCATTTCATTTTTTTCATCTTCATCATTTATACTATCTAATACTTTTCCATCTAAATATCCTAAGGCAATATTTATCTGATTAACAGCACTTTGAGCTTCTTCTATACTTAAATTATAAACTTTTAAAGTTCTTTCTAGAGAATCCCTTTTAGATATAAGATCCTTTTCTTCATTTTGCTTAGTTATATATTTTACTCGTATATCTAAGGCTTCTTCGTATATCTGTTTAAACATATCTGAGTTTGTTTGATGTGTTTTTTTAGACTCTTCTACTAATTTATTCCTCATCAACTTGTCTATTTTTTCTAAATAATCTACATCCTCAATAACTTTTTCTAGTCTTTTTTTTATATCAATAAGTTCTCTTTTTTTCACATCCACTTCATCTCTCATGCGATCTGCAATATGGAATATCTTGCCCTTACCTGAGTTTATTTCTTCTATAACTTCATCTACTATTTCCCTTACAGTATAATTACAATACTTATCTTTTATCATAATACCTCCAGCTATATTTATTGGTTAAAACATCAAATATAACATTAAAATACCATAAAATTATTGATTAGTAAAATGTTTGAATAAAAGTTTAAACTCTATAAAAATATATTTAAAATATAAAACAAAAAAATTAATAATTAAAAATAATATTATTTTTAATTATTAATTCTACTGTCTTAGCTATAGCAAATATTATATAGCCCATTTTCTATTTTCGGTAAAGGATACATTCATCCACTTTTTCAAATCAAAATGATTAGTGTTTTTATCTATTATTTCTCTTACCTTATCCATATCTTCTATTGATTTTATCTTTGAATCTTTTGATACAATAAAATCTATTTCTATTCTAAGTTCTCTCCCTACCTTAGCTACTCTTGCTATAGAATCTTCTAATTCATATTCTTTTTGTATCTCTTTTACTAAAGCATTTATATCATAATTAATTTGTTCATCAGCTGTAGAATTGCTTATTTCTCTAAAAGCATCAATTATGGAGGTTATAGGCATCCTTAAAAATATTGCAGAACTTAAAATAACCATTCCTGGATCTACATAACTTGATAATGTTGCTAGTCCAATACTCTTTAGAAGTATTGATAATAAAAATCCTACTAAAACTCCTACACTTAACATAGCATCCATAAACCACTGACTACTTTCAACTTTAACTATTTCAGAATTAAGATTTTTTGATGATTTTCTCATATATAAATATACTAAAGTACATCCAATAGATGAAATTAATGCATATCCTAATGCAAAACCTGCTTCTACATCATTACCTCCATTTAAAATTTCTTTTATAGAAGATATCATGTTTATAGAACAAGTTATTAGTAATACTAACGACTTAATTATTACTAATAGCGGTTCTAGTGTTGCCTTTCCAAAAGGGTAATTATTAAAATCATTTTTATTTATAAAATTAGTAGTAATAATTGCAAATAATGCTAATCCTAGACTTACTAATGAGTATAATCCATCAAAAGTTATCATTTCTGAATGTATAGCTCATCCCCATGCAATACCTAAGATAGCGAAGAACAATCCACCTATTGCTGAAAACTTAAGAATTTTGTTTTCCGCTTTCATAATATCACTCCTTCGACCTGAAATTCTTATGATATCATTTTACTCTTTTAAGGAGCTTTGTTCTATTCATATAGATGTTCTATATATTCTATTAATATGACTATTTATAATTTAATGATTTTAATGAGAAAGCATAAAAGTACATTATATATCTTGTATTTATACCTTAAAAGATATTATTTTATTCTAAATTTGTTTATTTCCATATTTTTTTCATTTGTACTTGCATTTAATTCTTCACCAACTTCAGCAACTCCTTGAGCCATAGAACTAAGTTCCTCTGAAAAACTTTTAATTTCTTCTGAAGAATGAGATATCTCTTCTAATAATACTATTGATTTTTCTATAGAATCTATTATCATATTTTTTCTGATGATACCATATCCATTTTATTATTAACATCAGTCATTTTAGGAATTATCTCAATTATTTGATCTACTATCTCTTTAAATGATAGTATTGATTTATCTATAACACCATATTGGTTAGATAACTTTTCATTCATAATTTCCGATGTATTTTTCACATCATTTCCTTCTTTTATTACAGTAGTTAAAAGATTATCTATGTTAAGGGAAGAGTTTTTAACTTCTTCTGCTAGTTTTCTTATTTCATTAGCTACTACTGCAAACCCTCTTCCTGCTTCACCTACTCTAGCAGCTTCAATAGATGCATTTAATGCTAAAAGATTAGTTTGATCTGCTATAGAATCAATAAAAATAGCTATATCTTTTATCTTTTCTAATGAGTAATATAATTCTCCTAACTCATTATTCATATAAGATGAATAATTTTGTATATCGGTCTTTGAATCTTTAAGCATTACTAAATCTTCTTTATTAGTACTTAGTTGCCTATTTACATTATTTAAAAGATGATTTGTTTCATTAATCAATGACTTTACCTCTTGAATTGATATTTCAAATCCATTAAGTAAATTACTAATTTCCTTTGCTCCTTCATTTTGAATATATATATTCGAATCGACTTCTTGAATTGTTGCTGTTACTTCTTGTGATGATGCTGCCATTTCTTTACTTGATTGAGAAAGTTTTTCTATATCTGTTAATTCTTTGTTTGATAAATATAGAATTTTATCTATCATTGCTGAAATTTTCAATTGTAAATCATTAATATAGTTTCCGATTAACTTAATTTCATCATTACTTTTAACTTCTACAACTTTTGTTAAATCCCCATCAGAAATTGTAATAAGTCCATTTATAACTGTCCTTACATTTTTATTAATATTTGTTGATAAAATAAATGATACTATTCCATAAACAATAATTAAAATAATTGATAATACTCCAAGCTGAACTAGTATAACATCTCTAGCACTTATAATATTAGTGATATCTTCTGATATTTCCAATAAAGCAGTAATTTTGCCATTCATGTCTTTAATCGGATAATACGCTTTTATTAAGGTTTTATCTTTATCCTTAAACTGTGTAGATATTATCTCACCATTAAAAGAGTCTTTTATTGCAGTAGTTGACTCTACTTTTTTGCTGAAGTTTAATAAGTTATTTGCTGTATCTACTATTATTTCTACTTTTTCTTCATTTCCTTTTGTTAATATTGATGCATATATAATATTTTCATTACTTCTTGCATTTGATAAATCACTCTTTAATTTTTTATAATCATAACTTCCAGTTGCCCTGTCCTTTATCACTGTATCTATATCAGCTGTTGATATACTTCCTTTTATATTTTTCCCCTTAGATAGTACATCTTTTTTCTTATTAGAGTTTAATTCGTAATAAACTTACGTATAGTACATACAATTATTACGAAGTTATTACGAGTTAGTATAACTTTCTNTCT
>NZ_ASRV01000060.1 GCF_000401215.1 Clostridium sartagoforme AAU1
TGATATACTTCCTTTTATATTTTTCCCCTTAGATAGTACATCTTTTTCTATAGAGTTTAATAAGTTTCTAAATATAAGTACATTTATACTTAATAATATAAGCATAGCAATAATAGTAACACTGACTGTTATGCTAAATATTTTTTTCCCAATTGTATTCATTTTTTTACTTTTCTTTATTTTTTTCTCTTTTATCTTTGTATTTTCTTTTGCTATCTTATGTTTTTTTCTTTTTTTATTTATCCTTATCTTTTTCATTTTACGCTGCCCCCTATTTGTAAATATTTATTACCAGTATGTTATAATTTTAATCATTTAGCAACCTTTTGTAAATATTTATACTTGTATAAATGATTAAAAAATAATTTAGTTATGTTAATAATATTCTTTTTTAACCGCCATATAAAAATTAAATTCCTTGCATTTAATTTTTATTCGTATCTTATAATCAAATCTTTAATTTTTTCTTTTATACATAAAATAAAATATGTATATTTTTAGTAATTTTTCCCATAAATTCTTGAATTTATTGACTATCCGAGTTAAACTATATATGTACAATAAAGATACAAATTAATTTATAGAAAGTTGGTATTTATGAGCAATAATAATCTTAATACTGAAACACCAAAGGAAGTGGTACAATCTACCCCAAAAAGTATAATTTCATTTTTAAAATCTTGGAAAACTATACTTATAGTATTTTTAATACTAATTTCAATCTTAGGTTATTGGTTAATTAAAAATACTAATTTAATTAATAGTTATTCTAATAAGGTTTATCCAGGCGCTTATATACTAAATAAAGATTTAGGTGGATTAAATAATGATGATTTACACAAAGCACTAGTATCTTTAATTGAAAATATAAGTGATAAAAAAGTAGCTGTAGAAGCTAATAACCAAAACTTTGAAATTTCCTACAAGGATTTAGATGCCACCATTAACTATGAGGACCTTGAAAATGAAATTTTAAGTTTCGGCAAAAATGAAGATTTCTTCCAAAAAATTAATTTATTAAAGAAACCGAAAAATAGGGAATATAATTTTGAAGTTCTTTTTAATGATGAGAAATTAACTTCATTTGTATCTAGTATATCTAATACTATAGATGTTTCCCCCACAAATGCCTCTATAGACATTTCTGGTGGGGCTATAAATATATCAAGTGACTCTACAGGCCTTAAATTAGATTCAGATGATTTATTGGAAAATATTAGGTATAATATTAAAGATATGAATGCCCCAAACATTTTAAATGTGATTGGGAAAGTTGATGTTGTAAATGCTAGCATTACAGCTAGTGCATTAAATAATGTTACTAGTAGAATTTCTTCTTTTTCTACTAGCTATAAAGCTGGTCCTAGTGGTACAAACCTTCAAATCGCTGCAAGAAATATAGATAATTCAATAGTAATGCCTGGAGAAACTTTTTCTACTGAAAAGGCAATAGGCCCAACAACTATTGAAAATGGATTTGTATCTGCTAATACTTACGTCAATGGAGAAGTTGTTCCTGGTGTTGGTGGAGGAGTTTGTCAGGTTGCCTCTACTCTTTATAACACAATATTAAGAGCTGGAATTATACCTACTGAAAGACTTAATCATATGATGAAGGTTTCTTATGTTCCTATAGGACTTGATGCTACTTTAGCTGATAATCTTATTGATTTAAAGTTTGTAAATAACTTTGATGTTCCTATTGTAGTTAATAGTTATGCTGGGAATGGGAATTTAACCATTGAATTTTGGGCAAATGAAGCTGTAAAAGGCGGCATAACATATGAACCTGTTTCTGTTCCGTTAAGTTCATTAAGTGCCGATACTTATTTGTATGGATATAACTCTAATGGTGAATTAGTTGTTAATGAATATCTAAATAGGAGTACTTATCAACCACTTCCAAACTAAAAAGCTGAGTTTCCTCAGCTTTTTTAGTGTTATTATTACTAATTAACAATATATATCTGCTAAATTTAAAATTGCTTTCCCGAATTAATTCCTGCTAAATATCCTGTTGAAAATGCCATTTGAAGATTATATCCTCCAGTTTCAGCATCTATATCAATAACTTCACCTGCAAAAAATAATTTTTTTATTTTTTTGGATTCCATTGTAGATGAATTTATTTCTTTTACACTAACTCCGCCACTTGTTACCATAGCTGCTTTAATTGTAATTGTGTCTTCTACTGTTAATTTCATTTCTTTAATATATTCTATTAACTTAGCTTCATCTTCCTTTTTCAATTCTGAAATTTTAATTTCATTTAAGTTTAAAATATTTAATAGTTCTTTTATAAAATTTTGTGGTAAATACCCTTTTAAATTATTTACTAGACCTTTATTTGCATTAGTTCTTATTATTTTAGATAACTCATCTTTAGATATCTGCGGTAAAAAATCTAATTTTATCTCTACTTCTTTTTCCTTTAAAATTTTACTTATATATGACGAAATTTTCAAAACCCCAGGTCCAGATATTCCAAAATGTGTAAATATCATATCTCCTTGACGTTGTATTTTTTTCTTTTTAATAGTTGTGCTTACTATTACCTCTTTCATTGATATTCCTTGCATATTTTTAATAAATCCTTCTTTAATAACAAGAGGAATCAATGCTGGATATAAAGGATTTATAGTATGCCCATACTTTTGTATTATATCATACATACTTCCATCTGATCCTGTTGTAGGATAACTTTTTCCTCCTGTTGTAACTATAACACTATCAGCATATATCTCTCTGTTATCTTCAGTTACTATTCCCTTAATACATTCATTATCAACAATTAAATCATTCACCTTTGTATTATATAATATTTCAACTCCATTTTTTATCAAATTATTTTTAAATATATCTATCACTTCATCTGCTTTATCACTTTTGGTAAATACCTTTTCATCATATTCAATTTTGTATTCTAATCCGTTATTAGAAAGATACTCAAGTAAATTAATA
>NZ_ASRV01000061.1 GCF_000401215.1 Clostridium sartagoforme AAU1
CCTACTCCCCTCGTGTCGTCCGTGAGAGACGCCGACCACACCTAGTATAAATTACCTTTTCTATCATATTCAATTTTGTATTCTAATCCGTTATTAGAAAGATACTCAAGTAAATTAATATTTGAAAAAGTATAAAATGCACTATATAAAAACTTTTTATTTGTTACTATTTTTTCAAAGAATTCTTCTATATCTCTATTATTAGTTATATTACATCGCCCTCCACCAGTAAGCTTTAACTTTTTCCCTATCTCATTATTTCTCTCAATTAAAGTAACTTTATTACTTTTAGACGCTGATAACGCTGCCATTATCCCAGCTGGTCCAGCTCCTATAACTATAACTTTTGCCATAATCAATCTCCTATAATTTTATTTAATATTTAAAATATATTATATACTAAATATTAAATAAAATCACTTAGCTATAAATTGTTCTCTTATTTAAAAAGTTTTATTATTTTAACTTTATAATAATAAAGAGAACTATCATAAACTAAGTGATTTTAATATTGTAAAACATATTACGTTAATTTATTCTTAGGAATATTAAAGGCTGTGTTCCATAATATGACGTCTATAATCAATAACACTAATCCATATATATATATTCCTATATTAAAGAAATTTGATAAAATATGAAGCATTAATGCTACTAATATAAATACTATAGATAATATAGCAATTCCAACGCTTGAACCATTATTAGTTCCTTCAAATTTCTCTGAAAATGGATATGACTTACTGCTGATTAAAAAATTTAATATTGTTATCAATATAATTGATAACAATACTATTATAAGATGTTTTATAACTCCTTCTGAATATATAATTATAAATAATATTGATATAAGTATATATGGTGGTATTACAAGTTTAAAAAACATACCTTTTATAACACCTTTGTATATTGATGATATATTTTTAATTGGAGCTACCTCATAAATCCATGCGCCGCTATACTTTTCAGAGTATTTAAGCATTACTACTATATTAGGAATTATCAAAGTGAAAGCATAAATTGAAAGATATAAGCTTGAATTAACTAAATTATTTCTTATACTACTAATACTTCCTCCTCTAAATCCAACTAACATAAATATAAATGGTAAAATTATTCCCAAGGCAATATTAGGGTATACCTTAAGCTTAAATTCTCTCTCTGAGTTAATTATTTGCACTGAAAACTTAAAGAAAGCCCTTTCTATTTTATCTTTACAAACTAATTTGCTAATCTTAAGTATAAGCTTATTTTTTTCTTTTGACTTTTCGTTATTATTATTTAATTTTTGTAAATACTTTTCAAATGTAGGTGTTAATTTCAAATATACAATTAAAGAAATTATAGGGATTATCAGGGATAGAATACTCATTATTATTTTATATACCGTTATTCCTTCTCCATCTATAATAGATAATGGTGCTGCAAACCACATAGGCGGCACCAGTATATGCCAAGATTTATAAGTATAAACAATCTTATCTAAATCAATAAATTGAAATATTCTGGGTAAAATTTGATATATTATAACCATAAATATACTAAGTATAGTTTGTACATAATTTATCATATCTTTTAACTTTTCTCCATCAAAGAATTTAAGCACTAAAAGATATAGTAATGCTGTTATCATAATCATAAATACATCTATAAGTATTATTTCTATTAAAAATATTAAGAAGAATGCTATTCCATATTTAAATGATAATAAAAAGGAAAATCCTACTAATGATAATGTTAAATAAATTATATAAATACAAACATGCGTAATTTTAGCTGCATTTATAGTTTTACTATCTATACCCTTGGTATAGATAATGCTTTTGTCCTTCACATCCAATATAACATAAGAAAAATCTGATATAAATACAGTTAATATCATAAACATTATTGCTGCAAAATATATAGACATCTGATACATCATATTAATCCTAAATATAAGTGTTAATCCAAAAAATATTCCTATAAATGCATATAATATTAATGATTTATAAAATTCATTTGATTCGCCTTTTTTCTTTTTTCTTTCATTATTAAAAACTGTTGCTTTTCGTCTTCCATCCATAGTTAATTTAGTATTAATAATTAGTCTTAATATATCATAATCTACTCCTGATTTTTCATAAAAGAATCGTAACTTATCCAATATTTTTAAAACCTTAAAATCCTTCATAATCTTATACCTCTTTAATTACAGATATAAAATTTTCAGCAAGTTCTTTATATTGGTTAAATCCTGTAATTTCATTAAAAATATTTTCAAGAGAACTGCCTTTATGACTATTCTTTAATTCCTCGAAATTTCCATCTGCAACAATCTCTCCATTATTTATTAAAATTATCCTATCACTTATTTTTTCAACTACTTCCATTATATGAGATGAATAAAATATTGTTTTTCCTTCCTTTGCAAGGTGAGATAGAATTTCTTTTATAATAATTACACTATTTGCATCAAGTCCACTTAAAGGCTCATCTAAAAATAACATTTCTGGATCATGTATTAGACTTGAAATAAGTATAAGTTTTTGTTTCATCCCTTTCGAATATGATGAAATTCTTTGTTCATAAACCTCCTCAATTCCCATTATATTCATTAACTTTCTTGCCTTACTATCTGCTTTTTCATAATCTATTCCATATAATTGAGCTATAAATGTAAGGTATTCTTTTCCTGTTAAACTATCATATATTTCTGGAACCTCAGGAACGTATCCTATTTTTCTTTTATAATTATCATCTATTTTTGAAATATCTTCACCAAAAATTTTAATTTCTCCAGTATATCCTGTAAGTAATCCCATAATTAACTTTACAGTAGTACTTTTTCCTGCACCATTTGGCCCTATATATCCTATTATGCTACCTTTATTTATTTTAAGATTTATTTCTTTTAAAACATCTTTTTCTCCAAAACTCTTTTTTAAATTTATTAATTCTAATACTATATCATCATACATAAAATCATCCCCCTTAGATAATTTTACAATATATTTAATCTTTTGTAAATTTTTTCTAAAGGTTGGCTTTTATTTTTGATTATTATATTTTCTATAATTTAATATAAAACTTCTCTTCATATTCAATAAATCTTCCATATCATTTAAAAATTGTAAAAGTTGTGCTCTATTTTCAAACTCTTCTCTTGTTTTAGGTAGAGACATCTTTTTAAAGTCATTTTTTAATATTTCTAATTCATCAAGCAATTCTTCACAATCATTTGCCTCTTCTATTTGATTGGCTACTTTTTGTGTAAAACTAGATATCATATATGTTTGTTCAAATGACATATAAAACTTTTCAAAGTGAGTTCTAAGCTTTTTTATGATATCAAATTGGTTTTTTCTCATATTCATATAATCAGTATAATAAGATTCACTTTTAAAAAAGCTATTATTCACTATTTTATAAGCTCTTTCACAACTTTCATTTATCCTTTTTTCCAAAGCATTCATTATTATTTCTTCATCGATATCCACCGTATAAGTAACAAGGGATTTCGCCATCTTAGATAAAATAACTTTATAACTATCTTCTATATATTCCTTATCTACATTAAATTTATGTTGAAGAGAAGGCATAAATAAATTAGCTATAGATGCTATACCAATTCCAATTATCATTAGTAAAGTTTCATTTATTATCCAATATAGGTTTATTGGATTTGCAATAAGCAAATGTGTGGATAATACAACTGCCGGTACCATTCCTTCTGATATATTTAATTTTGATGTTAATGGTATAAAAATTAGAAGGAATATTGCAAAAGTAATAGCATTTTGCCCAATAATCTTATATATTAAAAAAGATAATATAATAGCTAAAATACAAGCAGCCACTCTATTTTTACCTACTATTAATGCTTTTCTTCTAGTATCTTGAATACTCAAAATCGCTATAACTGCTGCTACTGTTGAAAACTGTAAATTTAACATATTCGCAAATATTAAAGTTACTGCTGCTGATATAGACATCTTCACTGCCAGATTATTTATATATTTCATTTTTACCTCCTACCTACATTTACTTAAAACTTCTTTTTGCATAACCACATCTTTTACATAAGTCTTCCACAGCACGTCTTCTTGAAAATCCATTATATATTTTTTGGGCTCTTTCTGAATTAATTATATCTTCTAAGTTATCTTTTAATATATTTCCTAAAGGTATATTTCCTTCACTATCTAAACAACAAGGAACTACAGTTCCATCAACTAATATACCAATTTGGTCTCTTAATCCATAGCAAAATACTTCTTCACTTATTAAAGATAAATTTGCATCTGGCCACATAAATTTTTCTGCCATATTTAAATACACTTTATCTTTTAATTTTAAATTTCTTTTTTCTTTTAATGCTGAAAATAAGTCAAAATTTAGATTAAGCTTATCTTCAATTAATCTTACTATCTGTAAGTTTAAATCATTATTTGCTTTTAGTTCTTCTGTATCTATATTCCAAAGCCTAAGTGAGCATATAGTATCACTTTCTACTGTAGATACATTAATAAAATCCAATATATCATTAATATATTTATAAAATTCTCCATTATTATTGGCTTCAAAACTATGTAATGAAAAATTTACTTGTCTTACTGCATTTGATGATATTAATATATCCTTAACTTTTCTTATTAATGTTCCATTTGTTGTTATATTTATATTTAAATTTTCTTCTTTTGCAATATTAAGAAATATTTCTAAATTATTATTTAGAAATGGCTCACCCATTAAATGAAAATAAATATGATTAGTGTATCCCTTTATTTTATCTACTATTATTTTAAAATCTTCTATACTCATAAATCCTAATTTTCTACTTGTTTTTGGACAAAAATTGCAACTTAAATTACAAATGTTAGTTGTTTCTATATATATTTTCTTGAATCTTGTCATTTACTTTCCCCTTTTCTATATACTATAAAAATAATTTATCATATTATTGTCTTCTTTCCAAACATATTTAAATTTTATGACGAACTTAAATTGTAACATAATTAAATGATTTCCTATATATTTATAATAGGTATATAAATATGAAGGATGTGAAATTATTTTGGACCCATATAAAATTTTAGGAGTTACGCCTACTTCCTCCACTGAAGAAATTAAAAGAGCTTATAAGAACATATTAGATGAGTACAGTTCTAATAATTCAGATTTTGATTCTCGTCCCCTTGCTGAAGAAGTGCTTTTTGAAGCTAATATGGCCTATGATGTATTAGTTAATGGAGCTATATATCAAGAGATTCGTACACTTATAGATAATAATAATATTCCTATTGCTGAAAGCAAATTAAATGTTTTGGATCTAAAAAATTCTGCTGAATGGAATTATTTAAAGGGGTTTGTATATTTTAAAAAAGGATGGTTTGATATGGGGGTTCAGCACATAGTAACTGCAAATGAACTTGACCCTAGTAATGATGAATATGCTAAAACTTTAAATACATTAAAAACTCGTTCCCATGAGATAATAAATTATTATAAGCAAAATAATCCTCAAGGTGCTCCTCAAAATAATATGAATGCCTGTGGTGGTGGCAATATGGGTGGCGCTGGAGGCGGAATGTGCTAATATTATAAAAAACGGGATGATAATTTGAATTATTTACCATCCCTTATTTTTATAAACTATTTTAAGACTATTCTTGATAAATATTAAATTTATCAAGAAGCTCATTCATATTAGCTGTCTTATTAGCTAAATTATTAGAACTCGAAGCTACTAATTTAGTATGCTTTTTAAGATCTTCAGAAGATGCTGATATTTCTTCTGCTGATGCTGCTATTTCTTCTGATAACGCTGAAACTTCTTGGACAGTTTCTAAAAGAATAGCTTTATCCTCTTCTATCTTAGTAAAAGAATTATTAATATCTTTTATTTTAGGACTAATACTCTTAACAGAATTAGATATATTATTAAAAGATGTAATTGTTGATTCAACAACATTTTTTGGTTATCTAATCCCTTTCCCATCTCTTCTGTTTCAGCTGATATTATTTTTACACTATTAAATATATTATTTAATATATTATAGATATTATTTGATGCTTCCTTAGATGTTTCTGCTAATGATTTCACCTCTTCCGCCACAACTGCAAACCCTTTTCCTGCTTCTCCAACTCTTGCTGCTTCGATTGCTGCATTTAATGCTAAAAGATTGGTCTGGTCTGCTATTTCATCTATTAATACAGATATATTTCTAACTGTCTCTATGTCATTATTCATATTTTTTATACTTTCAATAAATGCTGTAAATTTCTTATCAAAAGAATTAATAGACTCAATTAAGTTTTTCATATCTGTGTTACTTTTTTCTGAATCTTTATCTATTCCTTTAGAAACAATTTTTATATTTTTAATATTACCTTCTGTTTCCTTAATACTCTCTCCAAGTTTATTAACAATGCTAACTATATGTAACAATTCGTTAGACTGCTTATTTGTTCCATTTGCCACCTCATTTATTGATAAATATATGTTTTCTGCTGATTGACTAAGCTCCTCTGAAACATAAGCTAAGGTAGCAGAATCTTCTAAAGTATCATTAGATAAATTTATTACACCACCTATCATATTATTTACTTCAGTTTTAGTATTTTCAATAGCTTTACATATATCTCCTATTTCATCATTTCTATTTAAATGCTTTTCATGAAAACTCATTTTCAAATTACCATTTGAAAAATCATTCATGCTAGTTGTTATCAACTTAAGTATTTTGCTAATAGCTTTTGTAACTAGTAATATTATTATAATACTTACTATAAGTATTAACACTGAAGATATTGTCAAGGAAAAAGCTAATCCTTTTAATTCTTTTAATAAATCCTTATTTCCAACTGTTATACCTATTTTCGCTAATGATCTATTGACAAAATAATACACTGTTAACGATATCATAGTTAGTTGTAAAATGACTATTCCTATAAAATACATAACTAGTTTGCTAGTAAATTTTTTTACTCCCATAACCTCATCCCCTTATTTAATTAAATTTCTATATAGCGATTTAATTATACCATATTATGTTAATCTTTTTTACTACTTTAATTAAAATTATAGTATATTTATTTAATTATACTAATATTATTAATCATATAATATTATGGGTAAGTAAAATAATAATAAAATTCTTCTGTTTTTTCAAAATCATAGCTTAAACTAAAAAGTCACCATAGTCTAAATATGGTGACTTACCTATAAGGTTAATATCATTTTTATTTTACTCTAATTGAGTTATTAGCCTTCTCATTACATCCTTTAGCTTTCCTTCTCCAATCTCTTCGTGAGTTATAGCAATTACAAGTTTTATATCATTATCTGATATATCCCATTTATATGCCTTTATATCCATTATTGATTCATCTGGCAGGATATCTTCCATGTCAGTAGCTAATTCTTCTGATAAACTTATATATTCATCAAAAAGTTCATCCTCACTTAAATTGTCTATACTATAATCATCTTCTATAATTCCATTTAAAATATCTATACCTATGCTTAGATTAAATGCTAGCATATCTTCTCTTTTAGTTCCCTTACTCATGTCTTTAATAACTTTAAATTCTGTGTTATTTTCAATTTCATTTTTTACTTCTTCTGTATCAACTACTTTTCTTCCAAATGCAATATACATAATTACACCTCCATAGTATTAAATCTTTGCATGTTTTCGAAAATTATTCATGCTTATTTTTTTGTCTTAAATCTTTAAGTAACTCTTTAAATCTTTTAAGCTCAGCCATATATTTTTTATGCTCTAATTGAGGAAAGGCTTCAATAAATCTTCTCTGTTTATTTAACTTAAACTCCTTCTTAATATCCTTGAAAATATTCATATTTCTAAGGATATTATTTAAGTTAATTATGCCTTTAACTGATATAATTATATCCATTAATAAGATAACAATACATAAAATTGCTATGATTACTATAGTAATCATATTTAATCTATTTATAATATTTTTTACAATTGGATGTATTAATTTAATTAACATAACTGATAATGTTGCAAATAGTGTTGAATTAAATAAACAAACTCTTCCTTTTATATTAAATTTTCTATTAGAATAATTCCAGAGCCTTGTATGAAAAACATATTCTAACAATATATCTGCAATAAATTCAATGATTGAAGCAATTACACCTCCAAGAATAAATATTAAAATTGCTGAATTAACATTGGTCCAATTCATTATATATAATACAAATAATGCCCCAAAACCATAAACTGGACAAACTGGCCCTTTTAAAAAACCTCGATTTATAAATTTTTTAACTGGTACTGAACAATAAAAAACTTCACATATCCATCCTAAGAAACTGTATATACTAAAATATAGTGCAATATTTAAAAAACCCATAAAGATCCTCCTCGGAAATTATTACTATATTATACTACTATTTATAAATCTTTAGTTTCTTATATCTACATATCCTTTGTTACTTTTTTATATTTATAGTTTCTATTACTTCATTAAATAATTTATTATAAAAATTATTAAAACCATCATCTTCTAATTGTATTTCTTCATTATCATTTATATAGAACTTGTCCATAGTAGCTACTATTAGATCAAACTTTTTTAAATCATTTTCCTCTAGTAAAACATTGTAAAGATATGATAAATGATTTTGCATATATTTTTGCATTTCCTTAACATCTGAATCTTTTAATTTTCCTTCTTCATAAAGTCTTTTAATTGGTCCATTTCTAAAAATGAAATAAGTTGATGCTTTAGTTATTCTTATAATATAATCTTTTGGTATTCTATTTTTCATTATTACTCACCTC
>NZ_ASRV01000062.1 GCF_000401215.1 Clostridium sartagoforme AAU1
TAGTATTAAAATACAACATAATTATCTGTTAATAATTTGTTACATTTAGTATATAGATTGATTATATCAATTCTTTATATTATAATATATTTTAAATATATTTAACAGAGGTGTTGAAATGAGATTTCTTCAAGGTACATATGGAATTGATTTATTATCATTACTACTACTATTTTTAAGTTCTTTATTTAACCTTTCTCGTTATACAAGAATAGTAGGGTTGGCAATATTTTTAATAGCTATATTTAGAGTGTTTTCAAGAAATATATATAAAAGACGAAGTGAGCTTAATTCGTTTATTTCTTTTATAAATAAACCATTATCTAAGTTTGGGGTTTCAATTCCTATTAATCTTCCACCTTTTGATTTAAATAATCTATCTTATGTTTTTAGAATATTTGAGAATAAAATTAAAGAAAAGAAGAATTTTAAAATAACAAAATGTCCAACCTGTGGGCAAAAATTAAGGCTTCCTAGGAAAAAAGGAAAGATAGTAGTAACTTGTAAAAGATGTTCAAACAAATTTGATTTTAAAACTTAAAATACTTAAAAATAGGATAGGGATTATAAAATTTTAATCCCTATCCTATTTTATTTTTATCTTATGGAATATCTATACCTCTTCCTGCAACATATATTTCAAACCATTGATCTTTTGTAAGTTTTAATTCTGTTGCTCTAACTGCACCTTTAATTCTTTCTATATTTCCAGATCCAACTATAGGCATTATTTTACTTGGATGCATTAGTATCCATGCATATACTACTTCATCAATATCTGTAGCTCCAACCTCTTCTTTTACATTATTTAAAGCTTTTCTAACTCTAAGTGAAGCTTCATCTTCTCCTTTAAATATCTTTCCTCCTGCCAAAGGTGACCATGCCATTGGTTTAACTCTTTTCTCAAGCATTAAATCTAAAGTTCCATTTTCAAAATGCTCTAAATTTAAAGGTGATACTTCTATTTGATTAGTTACTAATTCATTATCTAAATAAGAATTTAGCATATTAAATTGAGCTGGTAAGAAATTAGATACTCCAAAATTTCTTACTTTCCCTTGACTTTTTAACTTTTTAAAAGCCTCTGCCACTTCTTCTGGATTTAGTAATGGATCTACTCTATGAATTAATACAAGATCTAGATAATCTGTTTTAAAGTTTTTTAAAGATCTCTCTACTGATTTTATTATATGTTCTGAACTTGTATCATAGCAATGAGACTTATTTTCTGGCCTGTTTATTGAAGGAAACTTAATTCCACACTTTGTAACTATTTGCAGCTTTTCTCTTAATCCCTTTTTTAAGTTTAGTGATTCACCGAACTTTTCTTCACAACAGAAATTACCATATATATCTGCATGATCTATTGTTGTTATCCCCAACTCATAAACTTCTTCTACGAACTTTAGTAATTCTTCATTACTTAACTTCCAATCCATTAATCTCCAATGTCCATGAATTATTCTAGACATTTCTAAATTATTGCTTAATCTAATCTTTTCCATTTTCTTTCATCCTCCCAGTAAAATAATAATTTGTTAGTGCACAGATCACAGTTGTAAAA
>NZ_ASRV01000063.1 GCF_000401215.1 Clostridium sartagoforme AAU1
CGCAATTTATAACTTAAGTTTTAAAAGACAAAAGTCCTTAACTATTACTTTTCACTTTTTCTGTGAACTTTTGATTTTCTCCAATTCATTTATAAACTCCTCAGAATTTAAATTACTTATATAAAAGACACACATTATGTAATCATGTATTTCTTCGATAATTGTAGTTACTCTTGTATGATTAGTTAAATTATCTACTTCAAACCGTTTATTTAAATTTATATATTTCTTTTTCCCATTTATTTTTATATATTTGTAATCACATGCAAACTCTATTTTAACATCTTCTTGAGTTTTGCTTGCTAAAATCATACCACTTTTAGTATATTTAAAACAATATCCATCTTGTTCGAATACTTGCATTTTATCAATACCTTCTAAAATTTCCTCGTAATTATCCCATTCTCTTTCAATATCTTCTTTATCATAATAATAGTATCTTATATAAATATCTATATTAAAAAGTTTATTGTTGCTATTTTTTTCATCTAAATCTACATATTTGTCTATATGATAATTTTCCCTTAGTTTTATATTTACATTATTTAATCCTTCTTTTATATTTTCACAATTTCTTTTAACTTTGTCTACTGTTTTCTTTAAATCTTCTGGATTTATTGACTTATTAAGTTGAAAATCCATTAAAATCACTTTAGAATCATACCTTACTAAATCTATATTAAATTTATTTTCATTATTTTTATTTTCTATTAAGATTAAATCATCTATGATCTCATTTTTATTTTCTATAGAGTTATTATTTTTTAATACACTTATCAATATATCTATAAATTCTATTCTCTTATTAAGTTTTTTCAAAATTATATAAACATCTTCAATTTTTCTCTCTCCAACCATAGTTATTATTTCAGTTAAATCTAACAATAATCCATTATTACATTTATCTAATTTTTCTATTAAGGAATTAATACTATTGTCAACTTTAATGTTATATTCATTTCTTAAATTATTTTCTATTTTTTCTTGTAATTTTACTTCTCTATCAAATATATATTTATTTACCGAATCTTTATCTAATAAAAGAGTTTTTGCCTTATTCAAGTATTTCAGGCAATTATCATAGCCTTCCATTAATTTTTTCTTAGTTAATTTATCACAACATCTATATAACTTCTTATAATTTTCTATTAGTAAACTAGTTGCCGATAGAGCTTCTAAAATTGATATTTCCATCTCATTTTTACTGTAGATAATTTATATTTATTTTCATAACATAATTCTTCATAATCATCATTTTTGCTTAATTTATTTCTAAATAATGAATTTTCAAGTTCTAATCTTGCTAAATTTATATTATAAATATCCTTTCTTAAATGATGATAGCTTTCAAGTAAATCTTCATTTTCGCTATATTCTTGTATAGCTTTAAATATATCATTTAATATTCCTATAGCTTCATCTAATTTTTTTTCATATTTTGAAGATTTTTTTAGAATATTTAATAATCTCATACTACTCTCCTTCCGATATCTTCTTACTATTCAAATAAATATATTATATTTATTTATGTTATCCTATTTATATTTATTAATTCACTTAAATGCTTTAATAAATATTTTTCTTGACTTATTATTGTACAGGCTGTATTATGTACTTAATTTAGATACAGGTGTATTTTATACAAATACACAAATTGAGGGGGCTTTATAATGAAAAATACATCTCTTATATTAAAAATCTTTATTTCCTTGATAGTTGGAATAAGCATCGGAATATTCTTTAAATATCTAAATATTGATACTCCAATAAGGCTACTTGGGACATTTAGTGAACTCTTTGGAAGCTTTTTATCTTTTGTAATTCCACTTATTATGATTGGGTTTATAGTACCTGGAATAGCTTCTCTTGGAAATAAATCTGGAAAGGCTTTATTGTTAACTACTATCCTTGCTTATATCTCTACTCTTGCTGCTGGGTTTTTAGCATTTTCAGTAGGTTCCTTTTTCTTACCTAAATTATTAAAAGTAAATACTTTAAATATAAGTTCAAGTAGTAATATATCTTCTTTTTTTACTATTGATATACCTCCTATAATGTCTGTAATGTCTGCCTTAGTATTTTCTTTTATTATGGGCGTAAGTTTATCAAAACTTAAAAATAGTATTATTTCTAGCATATTTGATGAGTTCAGTATTATAGTTTCTAAAATTATATCTAGTGTACTTATTCCAATAGTACCTATATATATTGGTGCTATTTTTGCAAAACTTAGCTTTAATGGTGAAATATTTACTACTTTAAAAAGCTTTGCATTAGTGTACATAATACTATTTTCTGTTCAAGGAATATATCTTTTAATTCAATATTTAGTTGCTGGTAGTGTAAAAAATGAAAATCCAATTAAATTGCTTAAAAATATGTTACCTGCATATTTAACAGCTGTTGGTACTCAATCATCTTCTGCTACTATTCCTGTTACAGTTCAGTGTGTTAATAATAATTCCGTTAGTGAAGAAGTAACTGATTTTGTAATTCCTCTGGCTGCAACTATACATTTAGCTGGAGACACAATAACCCTTGTACTAACATCTATGGCTGTTATGTATATGACAGGAAGAACTCCAACATTTTCATTAATACTTCCATTTATATTTATGCTTGGAATTACTATGGTTGCTGCTCCTGGCGTTCCTGGGGGAGGGGTTATGGCAGCTCTTGGAATATTGGAATCTATGCTTGGCTTTGGCTCACTAGAAAAACCTTTAATGATTGCTCTTCATGCCGCTCAAGATAGTTTCGGAACTGCTACTAATGTTACAGGAGATGGTGCTATAGCCATATTAATGGATAAGATATTAAATTCTAATAAAAATAAATCTGAAGCTTTAGATAAAGACTTAAATGATGTTAGTGTTGTAAAGTAAAAAGTAGAACTTTATCATATTAGATTTTACAATCATTATGATAAAGTTCTACTTTTTTGTTACTTTTTATTTTTTATACTAATATTATTACCATCAGATATAACTATTATTTCGCCGTTTATATCCGTTCTATACGTTTCTATTCCATAAGTATCTATAGTTTGTAGAGTTTCCCTATGTGGATGTCCATATTTATTATCTACACCACAACTAATTACTCCGTATTTTGGAGCAATTGCTTTTATAAATTCTTTACTTGAGGATGTACTTGAGCCATGATGTCCAAATTTTAACACATCAGCTTTTAAGTTATCTTTATATTTAGATATAACTTGTTTTTCTGAATAAGCTTCAGCATCTCCTGTAAACATGAATGTTGAGTTTCCAAAGGTTAATTTCATTATTGGGGAATAATCATTAAGTTCTTCATAACTCTCATTAATTGGAGAATAAACATCTATTCTTGCTCCTTTTCCTAAATCAAAACTTGTCCCCTCTTTTATAACATTAATTTTTAATCCTTCTTTCTTAACTGCATTTATCATATTTTCAAAAGTTTTTGTAGTACTAGTTACTTTTGGCATATAAAAGCTTTTAATATGATACTCTTCAAATATCTTTGTCATTCCTCCAATATGATCCTCATGTGGATGAGTAGCAATAACTATTTCAAAATCATCTATATTTTTTTCTTCAAGTTGCTTCATTAATTTATCTACATCACTTTTAGGTCCTGCATCTATTAATATATCAAAGTCATTTACTCTAATGTAAACAGCATCTCCTTGTCCAACATCCAGATAAGAGATTTCTATATTTCCATTTATTTTTTCTGTATTTAAGTCTAAAATATCCTTACCAAAATATGTTGATATTATTGTAAATATGGCTAAGATAACTATACTTATAAACTTCGATTTTTTATTTACTTTTTGCTTTGTCAAAATCTTACCTCCTGCAAACATACATTCTTATTTTAATACATATTATATGCTGAGATTTGAAAAATGTCAAAAGGCGTTACATTTTGTCCTGCAACGCCCCATAGTCATAGTCAAATTATAAATAAAACTTCTGACTATGATAATATTATTTGATTATTTTATAATTTTATTCCTTCTAGCTATTTAATGATTTAAGTTTATTTTGTTTTTTTAGATCTTTGTTAAGTTTATACTTTATTAAAGTTTTAGTTACTGTTGATACTAATATAATTCCAAGGGCTAAAGCACCTGCTGAAGCTAAAGTTTTTATTCCTGTTTCTAGTGACTTCATAACATTCCCTGTAATTGCTTCAACCATTGTATAATACATTCCTCCACCTGGAACTAATGGTATTAATGCTGCTATTACAAAAGTCGTTACTGGAGTTTTTAATATCCTTGCAAAAACTTCTGAATATATACTAAGACCAACAGCTGCAAGGAATAAAGATGTTGTATCAGAAACTCCCAGCCTTAAAGAAAATTTATATATAAACCATCCTAAAGCACCACATAAGGCTGAAAAAAATAGATTTTTACCTTTAATATTAAATACTATTCCAAAAGCAAATGATGCTATAAAAGCAGATAAGATTTCAATTATCATATTTATATCCCCCCAAATGTTCCAATCCAGAAACTTAAAACTACTCCAGTTCCAATAGCAACCGCTATAGCTGTTAAAAATGCTTCTGCTCCTCTTGCAAGTCCAGATACTAAATCACCAGCAACTGTATCTCTTATTGCATTGGTAATTGCCAGCCCTGGTACTAAAAGCATTATCGAACCTATTATTACCTTATCTATATCAAATGCTAGTCCAACTTTTATAGATATAATTGCTAAGAAGGCTAAAATCCCAGCACAAATACTACTAATGAAAAATGAATTTAGCCCCATATTCTCACCTTTTATAGAGAAATATTTAACTACTATTCCTATAAAAAATGCTGCTATAGCATCTTTTATAGATCCTCCAAATAAAAAAACAAATCCAAATGCACCAATTGCTGAAAAAGTTATTGTCACTTTATTTGAATACCTTTTTTCTTTTTCTATTTCATTTAATTTATTCTTTAACTCTTTCACATTATATTTATCTTTTACTATATTCCTTGCTAAATCGTTAACCTTATGAATTTTTTGCAAATCCACTGATCTGTTAGAAATTCTGACCACTAATGATTTTATTTCGCCTTCATGAGATACCGATGCTACAATTACAGTTGGTGTCGCATAACTATCTGCTACTTCTATTCCAAAAGACTTGCATATTCTATTCATTGTTTCCTCAACTCTATACGCCTCTGCTCCACTTTCAAGCATTATCTTCCCTGCATAAGCTGAAACTTGAAGTATACTATTTATATCCATTATTTTTACCTCTTCTATATTCAACTTTATATATTATACAATTCTCACAATAGCATGTCTATATAGATTTTTTATTAAAAAGAGGAAAAACTAAATAGTTTTTCCTCAAAAATTTATATACTGTTTATTATATTTAATATATTTTCAACTGATGCTTTTCTTATTGTAAAAATCATATCTTCATCTATTCTAAGCTTACATTCATTTTCATTTATTTTTACTTTATTCAAATTTATTCCAGTTGATTTTATCTCTTTATATTTAGTTGCTGATATATCTATATCAAATTTATTCTCTTTTGCTCCTGTAATTTTTATTAAGCTTCCTTGACATCCGCTATCTTGTATTTTTAATGTTATTATATTATTTCCTTTTAAGACTAGTTTATTTGCAGGAACCGATACAATTGATACCTTTCCTGTCATAGTCATCCAGCCACCACTTAATTTTATTTTAGATAGTAATTCAAGATCGTAATTCTTTGCAATAACATCTAATAGTTGTCCTAACTGGTACACATTTAAATTATATTTCATTTCTCATACCTCGCAATATTTAATACATATGTTTCTATATAATATTATTTATTATACTATATAGAAGTGAAAATTTCTATCTTTTAATAATTATTATCAAGATATATAGTCTATATCTATATATCCTAAGAATCTACTTACTTCATTTTTTCTATTATATTCATCATGTAAATTAGACAATAAATATAAATTTTTTCTTGCTCTAGTTAATGCAACATAAAAGGTTCTTTTTTCTTCTTCTAAGTTGTTAGATTTAATGGACATATAAGATGGAAATGTATTTTCTTGAAGTCCTACTATAAATACACTATCAAATTCAAGCCCTTTTGATTGATGTACTGTTATTATTGGAATTCTTTTTTTATTAGTTCTATTTATAATCAAATTCTCAAGATCTCCATTTGAAAGACCTGTCAATTTAATTATATCTAATAAAAAATCTTTATTGTTTTTTTGTTATCATCTAAATCTCTTACAAGGACATAAAAATCTCTAAGTCTTTCTATCTTTTCCCTTCCTTCCTTAGCCCCTTCAATATCCCTTCCTGAATATAATGTTTTTATATTGAATTTATTTATAATATCAACTATTATATCTTGAGGTCTTTTAACTTCAGCTTCCTTAAATAATTCATTAACTTTATTGCTAATATATGAAAATGCCTTTATGTGCTTAGACATATAATTTATTCTCTGTATTGATGTGTGAATTAAATCCTTATTTATAGATCTTACTAATAATTCACTAGTTGCTAGTATATCATCCATAGCATCATGACTTGGTTTGTTTTTTGTTTTAAATATTTTACTAAGTGTATCTAATTTATAATTAGGTAAATTAGTATAAAATCTTCTATATATATCTAGAGTATCATAAAAAGTTTTAAATTTATGACCTCCTAAGTTATTCCTATATAACTCACTACTTAAAATATTTATGTCATATTGAACATTATGCCCTACTATAACAGCATCCTTTGAGAACTCCATGAACTCTTTTAATACCTTTTTCTTATCTTCACCATTTTCTTTTAAAAATTCATCACTAAATCCATGTACTTTAAATGATGATTCTACAGTTTTTTTATTTTTTATAAACTTTTTAAAGCTGTCAATAACTTTACCATGTTTATTTATCTTTATAGCTGCTATTTGTACTATTTCATCTTCAGTTACATCTGTTCCTGTACTTTCAACATCAAATACTATTATATTATCTTGTGCAAATTCATTTATTAGTAATGAATATTTTTCTCCATAATTTCTTGCATTTAAATCTATAAAATCACATAATGAAATTCCAACTTCTTTATACTCCTTTGATTCAATAATTTGGAATGTCTTATCTCCTATTCCTGTAGGAAGTCTTTTTACTATTCTTTTTAAGCTTACATTATCATATCTGTTTGCAATAAGCTTTAGAAAAGCTATAATATCTTTTATTTCTTGTCTTCTAAAAAACTTAAATTGATCAACCAGAATAAATTCAAAATCAGAACCATCATATCCAATTATATTTCCAAGTTCTCTACTCAACTTAATATTATAATTATTATCTCTACTTAAAATACAAATCTTTGATATATCTTCGCCTTTTTCTTGTAATGATTTTACTTCCTCAAATATAAATCTAGCTTCTTCCCTCAAATTATTGCATATCTTTAATTTTATTTTCTCACCATTTTCTTTTGTTTCGAGGATATTTCATTTTTGTATAAAGATTTATATTGTAATTCAAAAGCATTCTTTAAAAAGCTTAAAGTTCCATTAGTTATAAACTTAGTTGATCTGTAATTTTTAAAAAATACTATTTCAATAGGATTATATTCTTTCTTATAAAATTCTAATATCTTATTTGGTTCTGAGCCTCTCCACCCATAAATGGTTTGAAACATATCTCCACATAACAAAATATTATTTCCTTTAAATATCTTTTCAATTATAAAATATTCTAATGTACTTGTATCCTGAACTTCATCTATATTTATAAATTTATATGTATTTCTTAAACTTATAACTAATTTATCATCTTTTAATATCTCTTTTGCCTTACATGTTAAATCTGCAAAATCTAACCCATGATTGTTATAAAGCAATGAGTTATATAAATTAACCAAAAAATGGCCCTTTTCTAATAAAAAGTTCTTCATTTCATTATTTAAAATGCCTTTGTCATTACAAATTGAATTTATCTTAGCTTCATTGTATTTAAATATATTTCCTATAGTTTTACTATAATCATCTAAAACATTATCACTATATAAATCAAGTTTAGCTCTTTCTATTTTAATTATATCTATAAACTGTTGTAGTTTATAAACAGAAGTATTATAGTAATTACATTCTTTTATTATTTCTCTACAATCTTCCTCATCAAAGACAATAAAATCAGTAAATATATCACTTCTTTTCTTAGCATCACTTTTAATTAAATCATAACAAAAGCTATGAAAGGTTCTTATAGTAATGTCCTTAGCATCTTCCCCTACAACTTTTTCAATTCTCTCTCTCATTTCTGCACAAGCTTTATTAGTAAAGGTTATACATAATATTTCACAAGCTTTTGCTTTATTACTTTTTATAATATTTGAAATTCTACTTGATAAAGTATTAGTTTTTCCAGTACCTGCCGAAGCAAGAAGTAGAATGTTTTTTTCTAATTCATTTACAACTAAAGCTTGTTCTTGATTTAAAGTCATACTTAATCCTCCAGGCTTTTTACTTTATTTTATCATATCTTATAATTTTCTCTACTAATCAAATCTATAAATTGTAAATATCTCTCTTTTTTAATATGTATAATTAATTTTTCTAACTTATATTTACTAAAATAATTATATTACTATTGTACTCATAATGAAAGTAAATTAAAATTTCATTTTTTACTATTTTCTTAAGCAAAATAAATGTATATTATATAAAGTTTAAGAAATAATACTTATGTAATTTGGTTTAAAAATACTGTTATGTTATAATAATCTAAAAATTATATACTGGAGTTGATTGAATTGAAGGTTAAATATATCCTTATCTTGGTTTTATTTTCACTTCTATATTTTTTAATAAATTATTATATAGGTAGAAAAATACTTAATGGATTTAATTATATTTTCAAAATTTCTCCATTAGTATTTTGGATTATTTTTTGGGTTTTAGCCTTATCATACATAATTTCAATGTTTCTTAATAAATTTATATCTCCCAATTTAACTAACTTTCTTTATTTAATTGGTTCATATTGGATGGGATTATTAATGTACACTTTATTAACTTTTCCTATTATAGGAATAATAAATATAATAATTAGTAAATCACACTTATCAAATAATTTAACTGATAAATACTATATTTATCAAACTATATTAATTGCTTTAGTTTTTATTATAATAACTACAATTGGAAGCTTTAATGCTAAAAACTCTTATGTGACCTCTTTTGATATAGATATAGATAAACCATCTTTTAAAGAACCAGTAAATGTAATTATGGTATCTGATATACATTTAGGAAATATAGTTAAAAATAAAAAACTTTCTAATATGGTAAAAGAAATTAATGACTTAAATCCTGATATAGTAATAATTGCTGGAGATATTATAGATAGTGATATAAAACCATTTCTAAATACTAATATGGGAAGAGAATTTTCAAAAATCAAGTCTACATATGGTACTTATGCCACCCTTGGAAATCATGATTTAATGACTAAGGCTGAAACCCAAATAGTCAAAATACTTGAAGAAAATTCTGTTAAAGTCTTAAGAGATGAATCTATTTTAATAAATGACAGTATCTACATAATAGGCAGAGATGATATTACAATAAATAGATTTTCTGAAAATGATAGAGCTTCATTATTAGATTTAACACATAATCTTGATAAATCTAAAGCTCTTATTGTAATAGATCATAATCCTAAATATATAAATGAAAGCTTAAATGCAAATATTGATTTACAACTTTCTGGTCATACTCATAAAGGTCAAATTGCTCCTGGAAATTTAGTTACAAATAAAATGTTTGAAATTGATTATGGTTATTTAAAGAAAGATAACTTGAATGTTGTAGTTTCTTCTGGGTATGGAACTTGGGGACCTCCTATAAGAATAGGCAGTAGAAGTGAAATAGTTCAAATGAACTTACATTAATATATGCCGAAAAAAACTAATTCTAATAAAATTACTATAGATTTATTAATCTTATACACTTATTAAATAGCTATTTAATATTAAATTAAAATCAAGGGATATTTAAAAACACTTTAAATATCCCTTTAGTTTTAATCTATTTTACTTCGTAACTTAAAGAAATGAATCTTTCTATATCTTCTTCAATAAGCCTTAAAGAATTTCTCCAGAAGTTAACATCATGAACGTCTATATTCATTATTTTTGTTACATCTGCAACCTTTTCTTTGCCTGTAACAGATAATAAATCCTCATATTCCTTACAGAAGCTTTCACCTCTCTTCAAATATTCAGCATATAACCCCTTTGCAAATAAATTTCCAAATGCATATGGGAAGTTATAGAAATTAGCTGTTGCATAATAATAATGAGGTTTCCAAGTCCACATATATTTATGCAAGAAATTATTATCAAGACCATCTCCATAGGATTCTTTTTGAGCTTTTAACATTACATTATTGATTTCTTCCACTGAAAGAGAGCTTTCTTTTCTCTTTTCAAAAATTTCAGTTTCAAATAAGAATCTTGAATATATATCAACTATTACTTGATTACAGTCTGATATTTCTGCTTCTAAAATAGCAAAAGCCTCTTCTTTACTTGCACTTTTAACAGCCCCTCTTTTTACTAATATCTCACAGAAATTAGATGCTGTTTCAGCTAATGTCATTGGATATTCCGAATTTAAAGCAGTTTCATTTTTTAAGCAATGACTATGAAATCCATGTCCAAGCTCGTGGGCCATGGTTACAACATCACTAAAACTATTTCCATAATTCAGTAATATTCTGCTTTCATTTATAGTCTTTATGCTTTCACAAAAAGCACCACCAACTTTGCCTTCTTTAGGCATAACATCTATCCAACTATTATTAAATGCATTAATAGCAAAATCAGCTAAATTATCACTAAAGTTTCTAAAGTTCTTTTCAACAAAAGCCTTTCCTTCTTCATAAGAAAACTTCATTTCTTTGTTTATTACTGGTGCATATAAATCATAAAATGGCAATCCATTTTTATGACCTAACATTTCCGCTTTTCTTCTTAAATATTTTCTAAATGAAGGCAAGCTCTCTTTTATAGCTGTAAGCATTGAATTTAAAATATCTTCATCCATTCTAGATTCCTCTAAAGTCATATGAAGAGGTGATTTATATCCTTTAAGCTGAGCAGTAGTTAAAACTTCTCCCTTAATTCCATTTAATGCTGCTGCAACTCCTTCTTCAATTTTTTCATATGACTTAATTTCTGCTTCATATGCTTTTTTTCTTAAATTTGTATCTGGACTATAGGCCATATTTAAAATAACAGTTAATGGTAATGTTTTATCTTCATTATCAATATTAATATCAACCTTATGTGTTGATATTAAATAATCCTTATAATTTAACCATGCATCTGAACCAGTATTTCTCATTTTAGCAATTATAGCTTCTTCTTTTTCACTTAGCATATAATTATTTTTTTCTATTATTTCACTTATGAAAAACTTATGTTTTCTTAATAAATCTGATGATTTTATTAAACTATCTATATCTTTTATATTTGCTACCCATTTATATATCTTTGTTAATGGCTCTGCTAGAAGTCCATATTTAGAATTTATTACATCTAAATATCTTCTTCCTTCTGGATTCCTTGAATCAGTACTTAAAGTTAAATTAGCATAAGACCCTACTCTATTTAAAAGTAAATTTATATTTTCTAACTTATTTATTAATTCTTCTAATTTTATTAAATCATTTGATTTTTCATCAGTAGATTTAGCGAACCTTTTAAGTTCTTCTATCCCATCATCTACTTTCTTTAAATCTGTAATAAATTCTTTTGAAGTAAATGATGGATATATATTTTTTAAACTCCATTCTAATGACATTTTTATGCCCCCTTTAATATTATTTTTAATACTTATTTTAAATTATATTATTAAATTAAATCGAATTCAATTAATTATACCTATATTGAATAATTTTTATTTCTAAATTCTGATGGCGATATACCTACAACTTTTTTAAATGTATTAGTAAAATGGCTTTGATCATGAAATCCTAATAATATGCTTATTTCTAGTATGCTCTTTTCACTACTTAAAAGTAAAGTTTTAGCTCTTTCAATTTTAATTTCTCTTAAATACTTCATTATAGATATTCCCTTATATCTCTTAAAACATGTTGACGCATATCCTACCGATATATTTAAATTATTACATATCATTTCTAATGAAGTATGATTTTCTATATTTAAATGTACCGCTTGCAAAAGTTTATTAGCTGTGAAGCTATCAGTGATTTCGATATCATTTATAAGTAAATCCATATACTCATTTATCATTTCCATTTCTATAGTTTGCAAATTACTGATGTTATTAGTTTCTTTAATTTTTCTATAAAATTTATTATAGATTGTATGAAGATATTTTTTTGAAATTCCACTTCTAATAATTTCCCTACTATAAATAGCATTCCAAATTATTAAATCATCTTTTTTATGTTCTTTATCTACATCATCTCTAATCTCTGACTTATGCTTTTCTTTAACTATCTTTATTATTTCTTCTTTATTTCTAGATTCCATTAGAAATGATATCTTATTACTAAAAATATTGAAATCTGATTCAAAACTTTCATATCCATCATTCATTAGTATCTCTCCATTCTATAACTTTATAATAATTATATACATATTATATTTTAAATTTACAAATTTAATCAATACACTTTGATATAATTTTATTAAAATATACAATAAAAGGAGTAATTTATGAATAAGTTAGCTGTTTATCATATATCAGATATTCCCTATGCTTATGCCAAAAATGTAAATACCTTAACTATAAGAATACGTACTGCTAAAAATGATTTGAATAATTGCTACATTTATTATAAAGATAGATTTGGAGATGAATCTTTTATAAAGAAAGAAATGTATCTAATATCTGAAGGAGAATTATATTCATACTATGAAGCTGACTTGTCAGTCGCTAAAAATAGGTACAAATATATATTTGAACTTATAGACAAAAATAATGTTAGCTATATTTTAGATGAACGAGGTTTTAGAAAATCTACTTATGAATATATTGATGCAAACTCATTTCACTTTCCTTATATATCTGCCGATGATGTCTATAATGAGAATAAAATTTTACAAGAAGCTATAGTATATCAAATTTTTCCTGATAGGTTTTTTAAAGGATTTAATAAAAGTAACCCTAAGACTATATCAGAATGGGAGATGAAAATATAACTTTCAAATCTATTTTTGGAGGAAATCTACAAGGAATAATAGATAAATTAGATTATATCGAATCTCTAGGAGTAAACTTAATATATCTTACTCCAGTGTTTAAATCTACTTCTAATCATAAATATAATACATGTGATTATTATAAAATTGATGAAATATTTGGAGATAAAGAAACAGCCAAGTCTCTAATAGATAAATGTCATAAAAAAGGGATTAGAGTTATATTTGATGCTGTATTTAATCATTCAGGAGACGATTTTTTTGCATTTCAGGATATTATAAAAAATGGAGAAAAATCAAAATATAAAGATTGGTATCTTATAGATAGCTTTCCTATTAACCAAGAAGCCCTTAATTATTATACTTTTGCAAATAATATATCTAAAATGCCAAAATTGAATATTTTAAATGAAGAAGTAAGAAACTATCTTATCAATATAGGTAAGTACTGGATTAATGAGATTGGAATAGACGGTTGGAGATTAGATGTAAGTGATGAAGTTAGTCATAGCTTTTGGAAAGATTTTAGAAAAGAAATTAAATCAATAAATAAAGATGCAATTATAATAGGTGAAATATTTCATAATGGTTTTGCCTTTCTAAAAGGTGATGAATTTGATGGTATTATGAATTACACTTTCAAAAATGCATGTGTAGATTTCTTTGCTAAAAGAATAATAAATGCAAAAGAATTTTTAAGCATTTTATCCGAAAGTAGAATGTTATATATGAATAGCATATCAAATCAAATGTGGAATTTATTAGGTAGCCATGATACAAAAAGGTTTATTAACGAATGTAATTTAAATTTTTTATCTATGAAACTTGCTATAGTTTTTCAGTTTTCTTATATAGGGGTACCCTATATTTATTATGGTGATGAAATTGGCTTAACTGGCGAAGATGATCCTCTTAACAGAAAATGTATGGTTTGGGATGATTCTAAACAAAATAAAGACTTATTAAACTTTTATAAATTCTTAATAAAACTTAGAAAAGAATATAAATCTTTAGTTTATGGTACATTTACCCCCATATATTATGAAGATAATCTTTTAATTTTTAAAAGAGATTTATGTGATGAATCAATTTTAATATGCTTAAATAGAAATGAACAAAAAATTTACACTAAACTTAATTTTAATATAAATGGCTTTGATTTAATAAATAATTCTTCTTTTAATGTAAGTAAACTTGAAAATATAAACTTTAATCCTATGGAATATAAGATAATCAAACTTAAATAAAAAATAGTTAGATTTTATTTAATAAAATCTAACTATTTTCTATATTTTAAAAGTATACTGTATAACTTTTATTTTGACGCTGATTCCAAGGCTTTATTAACAGCTTCTATTACGCCTTTCGATGAATTTGTTGCTCCTGAGATAGCCTCAACACCTTCTGTGCTTTGCTTTTCGATTATTTCTGGAACTAAATTTTCCTTAACACCATCAACTAAAGTTTTAGTTTCATTATGTTCAACTAAATTCACTTCTAATATCTTTCCCTTTTCAACCTTAACCTCTACTTTTATTGCACCTGAAGCCCCTTGCCCTTCACCTGTGTAAGTTCCATCAGTATATTTCCCACTACCACAGCCAACTAAAATAGTTGCTGATAATACTATTGTACTTAATATTGCAGTTATTTTTTTCATTTTTACTCCTCCTACAATTAAATCCTATTTAATAAATGCTGCTGCATTTTTTCCAGCAGTTCTACCAAAAGTAACTATATCAGCTAATGCATTTCCACCTAATCTGTTTCCACCATGAACTCCTCCAGTTACTTCTCCTGCTGCAAATAGTCCTGGAATTACTTTTGCATCTTTATTTAAAACTTCAGCATTTATATTTATCTTTAATCCACCCATTGTATGGTGTACAGCTGGAGTTACAGGTATTGCATATACTTTTCCTTCATTTAATTGTCTTGGAAGATCTTCTCTATTAAATTCTGAATCTTTTTTATCTAATGCTGCTTTATTGTATTTATTAATTGTTTCTACCATTGTATTCTTATCTATTGATAACTTTTCTGCTAATTCTTCTACAGAATCAGCTTCTGTAACTAATCCCATATTAAAATATTCTTCAGTTGCTTTTAAGCTCTTTCTTAACCCTTCATCAAAGAAGAGATACGCTATTCCATCCTTTTGTTCTAATATAGCCTTTGAAACTACATCTCTTGTAAATAATTCATTTGTGAATCTTTTAGCATCCTTATTAATAAGAATCGCTCCATTACCTCTTACAGCTTCAGTTACCATTACAGCCTTTTCTGGAACAACTGTTGGATGTGTTTGGATTTCTTCCATATCTACTAAATCAGCTCCAATACCTTTTCCAAGGACTATTCCATCTCCAGTAGCTCCATTGTGGTTAGTTGTTGCAAATCCTTTTAAATCCTCTTTATAGCTAACTACCATTTCTTGATTCGCTGAAAATCCGCCTGCTGCAATAATTACAGCTTTTGTATTTATAGTGTACTCTTTTCCTTCTTTATTAGTAACCTTTACTCCAGAAACATTACCCTCTTTATCTAAAACTATTTCCTTTACTTCATTCCATAATCTTAAATCAACTTTTTCTTTTTCAGCAGCTACCTTTAATGTATCTACTAAATGAGCTCCAACAGCGGCTCCCCCTGTTGGTCTGTGAGTTCTATAATTTGTAGCTCCTGCCATTCTACCAACATCTGATAAATCAGCACCTAAATCAGTTAACCATGCAACTGAATCCTTTGCCTCATTAGATAGCTTTTCTACTAATTCTGGATTATTTTTTCATATCCACCCTTCATAGTATCTTCATACATAATTTCTATAGAATCTTCTATACCTTTTGCCTTTTGTTGTTCAGTTTCAGCTGCATTTAAACCACCTGTTGCTCTATTGGTGTTTCCTCCAACCATCGGCATTTTCTCTAAAAGAACAACTTTTTCTACTCCATCTTGTTTAGCTTGTACAGCTGCAGATAATCCTGCACCACCAGCTCCTATTATAACTATATCAGCAGTTTCCTTTTTCCCACCACAACCAACTAGGATTGATGGAACTAAAATTAAAGCTGACATTACTAATGCTAAAGCTTTCTTTTTCATCTAATATTTCTCCCCTTAATCTTTAAGTTATTTACAGCATTAGTATATTAGTTAATTAATATACAATCAATATTATGGTCTTATTGTTTATTTTGGTCTTTTTGTTCTTATTTTTTAAGCATATAATAATTAGTTGGTCTTCCTATTTTTCCATATTCCTGATTTATTTCAACTTTACCTTCTTCCGCCATCTTTTCTAAATACCTTCTAGCAGTTACCCTAGCAAGGCCACTTCCTTTGGCAATTTCCTCTGCAGTTAAATCTTGTCCCTTTTTCTGATTCATATAATTTATTATTTTATCATATGTTTTTAGATTTAAACCCTTACTTAGTTCTTTCTCTTGCATTTCATCACCTGTACAATTTGTACTAATATTTAATATATATTGATCTATATAATCTTGGTTTATATTATCTAAATTTGTTAATTCAATAAATCTATTTCTATAATTAGATAAGGCTTCTTTAAATCTTTCAAATTTAAATGGCTTTATTAAATAGTCAACAGCTCCATATTTAAAAGCTTCATCAACTGACGATTTACATTTATCCGCAGTAATTAAAATAGTATCTACCTGTATCTCTCTAGATCTTATCCATTTTAGTAAATCTATACCTTTTCCATCCGGCAAAAATATATCTAACAAAATTAAATCTATTTTTTCTTTATAAATTTTAATTTTTGCTTCTTCCATATTGCTTGCATCTCCTACAACTACAACGCCTTCAAGTTTATTTAAAAATCTTCTATTTATATCTTTTACCATTGGATCATCTTCAACTATAAAAACTTTAATACTATTCATTTTTATATTTCTACCTCCCAAGTCGTAATTTTATCAGAAGTTAATTTTAAAGTCCCATTTAATGATTCTATTATATTTTTTATATTGTACAAACCAAAGCCTCTTAAATCTCCCTTTGTACTAAACCCTCTTTCAAATATTTCATCTTTAATATTATCATCAATTTTACTTCCATTATTTTTTACTATAATCTTTATCTTTTTATCTTGGAAAATTCCAATATATATGTATCCATTTTCTATAATTTTTACTTCTTCAATAGAATTTTCTAAAAGATTTCCTATAATAGCTAGTATATCTTGAACTCTTATATTATTAGGAATAAACTTTAAATTAGAATTTTCATCAACTTCAAACTTTATTTTCATTTCATCTGATTTATTATATTTAGAAAATATTAACCCTTGTATTGATGGTTCTTTTATTTTACTTAGATTATCTGTAACTATTCCTCTAATACCTGTAGTGTGGAAAATATATTCTAAAGCCTTATCAGTTTCATCTAATTGTATTAAACCAGCTATTGTATGTAACTTATTCATAAATTCATGATTTTGTGCTCTTAAGTTCCACGTTAATTCCTTTACTCCTGTTAACTCCTCTGCCATATTATGAACCTTTGTGAAATCTTGAAAACTAGCAATTGCTCCTACAACCTTACCATATTCACCAATGATGCTATAGAAGTTTCCCATTATTATTATATTATTTTCTAATCTTATTTCTTTATTAAATATTCTACTTCTTCTATACATAACTTCAAATAATAGATTTATTATTTTAGAGTTTATTTTATTACTTGAATTTATATTCAGTATCTCTAAAGCTTTGTTGTTTATTACCGTCACATAACCTTTGTCATTTATTGCTATTAATCCTTCTTCTATATTATTAATTATAGATTCTTTTTCTCTTAATTGATTAGCTATTTCTTCTGGCTCTAATCCATAAATATCTTCTTTTATATTATTAGCTAACTTTTTTGCTAAAAATATTATTATAATAAAAACACCTATAAATACTGGTATTAATCCTTTTACATACTCTTTAACTTCGCTTCTTAAGTCCCTTTTTAACATCCCTACAGCAACAGCCCCAACTTGCACACCATCTTTATGTACTGGTACAAATGCTCTTATAGATTTCCCTAAATGCCCCTCGCCTTCTGATACATATGTTTCTCCATCTTTTAAAACTAACTTTTCATCGCCACCTAAAAACCGTCTTCCAATATTGTCTGGAATAGGGTGTGAATATCTTACACCTTCAGTATTCATTACTGTTATAAATAATAATCCAGTTTTTAGTCTTACTCTTTCAGCAAAGTTTTGAACTTTCAAATGTTTTGGATCTGAGCCATCTGCTAATTCCTTCTGAATCATAGGATTGGCTGCTACTACAAAAGCAGTATCAGTCAAACTCTTGCCTATTGCTTCAGATACTTTATTATTTATAATTGCTATTGAAAAAATGCTTATAATTAGTATTACTGCTATAAAAATACCAATTGTAAGCCTTGAAATTTTCTTTTCTAAAGTCATTCTTATACCTCTATACTATAGTTATTATTTTTGCCACAATAATTATACATTAATATATAAAATGTAACAAATAAAAAAGTGGACATATGTAAATTTGCTTATTCTATCCCTCTAATCTAGGTCACTGCAAACTTTCATATGTCCATTGAAAAACTGAAGAAATTAAGTTATAAAAAGGATGAGAAAATTCTCATCCTTTTACATTGGCTTTATTATACTTAAAACATAATTCTTAAATTCTTCAAAACTTCCAGTTAGTATAGAAGCTCCCTTATTTATTTTTTTACTATTAAAATTATATTCTGCGGAACCATAGTTAAAACTTGCACTTGAAACTATAATACTTGTATCTATAACTCTATAATTAATTTTTGACATTACTATATTTTTGCAAAATTCTATAAAATCATTTGCTTTATCTATATCTTCATTCCCTAATACGTTTAATGTAAATTTAAATAATTCATATCCTCCAATAAGAGGAACCATTTCTCCATTTAAAATATAAAATACTTTACTCATATTATAAAAATATTTCATATTTCCATAACTCATAGTTCTAAATTCATAATTAATATCTAAATTACTATTATTTAATGCTTGGAATTTTTCTGCTATTTCATCCCACGCCTTTGCTTCTGCACTTTTATTATTATTTATAATACTTTTAAATTGAGCAAAAGCATTTTCTAAATCTTTATCTTTATTTACAATTGATCCATTTACAGCTACACTATATTCATTATTTTCATATATTAATTCCACTTTACTATTCATAATTAAACTCCCCTACCTTCAAAAATCTTATTATTATTTAAT
>NZ_ASRV01000064.1 GCF_000401215.1 Clostridium sartagoforme AAU1
TTTTGTTGTTATCTAATGTTATCAACTTTTCGTAAATCCACATATTTCTTTTGCTACTTCCAACTCCATTATCTAACCTTTCAATTAATGCTCCCGGACTAGTTATTGATATGGATTTATACCCTATGTTTACTTCTATAATCTTATTTATACTGGAGTACTCCCTATATAAAACTGCATTTTTTATGCCTTCTACTATTGCAGAAGTTGGATACTCCTTAGGTAAAATATTAAAAAGAACTTTTTCTGATTTATCTATCATATTTAATATACTACCTTGAATTACTGTAACCTCATCTTCACTTTTATTAATTCTATTTATTATCTTTATCATATTTTGAGGAATCCATAAGCTATTATAATTTGAAAAAACCAATAATCCACCTAAAGTACAATTCATATTTTCACTTTCTTTTTCTCTATACGCTATTCTTGAACTTTCTAAAAGAAACTTTTTATTTTCATTGTTTAATTCTATACCTTTATTATAAAAATATTGTTTAAGTAAAGTTTCGTCTAAAAATGAAATATCACTTTTAACTATTGTAGAAGTTTCCATAAAGAAATCTAAATTTTCTTCAAAAGCTTCAATTAGTTCCTGCTTTCTCATAGTATCTGTGGTAGATCCTCTTCTTATATAAAAAGCTCCACTTTCTCTTATTTGATATGGTTTTTGTTCTCCTGAATAAATAGTTATTACACATATACTTTTATTTGCTATATTTACTGTATCAACAGATATTGGAATAGGTGGTTCACACCTTGATGAAACTATTTGTTGTACTTGTTCTTCTTTTATTATCTCATCATCTTTTAACCCAACAATTTTCTTGCTTTTATCTTCTACTCCAATTATTATATAACCTCTTCCACCTCTAGAGTTTGCAATAGCAGAAATATCTTTTGCTAATTCCTTTTTATTGCTTTCATATTGTAAGGATAGCCTTAATTTAAAATCTAGCTTTACTCCTTCTTCCTTTTTTATTAAGGAAAGTAACCTTTTGCTATCCACTAAAATATCCTCCCATCTATAAAACTATTATATACTGATATAGTACTATAAAAATAAAAGATCAGACACATAAATTTTGCCCAATCTTCTTTCTTTATATATTTATTTAATAAGTTGTTTAATATTTTTAATTAAAATAGATTCTTCTCTCAATCCTATATTATCCTCTACTATATTTCCATCTATATCTATAAATATAGTTCTTGGTATTGATTGAACTGAGTATGCATTAGCAGCACTTAATTTTTCATCGAATAAAATTTTCATATCTAAATTATTTTCTTTCAAGTAATTTATTGCTTTTTCCCTAGTTTCTCTTTGACCATCTGTAAGGTTTACCATAAGTATTTCTATATCTTCACCATATTTTTTCATAGCCTCTTCAAAATATGGCATTTCAGCTTTACAAGGACCACACCAACTTGCCCATATATTTACTACAACTGGTTTTTTCCCTTTAAAATCTGATAGCTTTATAGCCTCTCCATTTTCATTATAAACTTCAAAGTCTGGTGCTTTTCTTTTTTCTGAACTACTGTTTTCTTTGTTATTTTCAATAGGCATATATTTTCCTGAAAGATATCCATATCCAAACTTTACAATAACAAATAATAAAATTAATGATAATACTATTAGTATTAATTTCTTTGTATTATTCAATTTCCTTTCCTCCTAATTAAAAGTAAGTAATGATAATAACTTATTTAAGTAACCTGTCATCATAAAAATTCCTATTATGATTAATAGTATTCCTGATATTGTATTTATAATTTTATAATTTTTCTTAATAAATTTGAAAGCTCCCTTTAGTGTCTCAATTAGTATAGCAGAAATTATAAATGGAATTCCAAGTCCTAAACTATAACTTAGTAACATAAATGTTCCTCGAACAGAATCTTGACTATTTGCAGCTAACATTAAAGCTGATCCCAGAAAAGTACCTACACAAGGTGTCCATCCTACCGCAAATATCATTCCAAATAAGATAGATGCTGTTAAATTAAGATTGTTTAAATTATTTTTATTTTTTAATTTAAAGCTTCTTTGCAAGATATTTATTTTCAAAATCCCGATATAGTTCAATCCAAATATAATTAATAGCGCTCCTGCTATAACATTAAAAGTTTTAATATATTTTTGTATAAATACACCAAAACTTCCTGCTGCTGCTCCTAATAATGTAAAAATAATTGAAAATCCAATTACAAATCCTATAGAATTCATTAATGCGTTATTATTAGTTCTTTCTTCATTCTCCTTATTATCTCCCATAAAATATGAAATATATATAGGCAACATTGGTAAAATGCATGGTGAGATAAAAGTTATTATACCTTCTAAAAATGAAATAAAATAGTCCACAACATCACCTCTTTTCTTTTGGATAGTATATCATAATATTAGGAATTATTGAATAAGTTATTTTTTTAACCTATAAAACATCAAATTCTCAATAAAGTTAAACTCATATCAAAATGTAGCTTTAGGAATTGAAGTTTCTTCTTATACAAGACTATTCGCCTTTAATTTTATTTGTGAAATATAAAAATAGATATTGTAAACTAATATAGCCTATAATATCTATTTTCTAAAAATTCTTCTGTTATTAAGTTTTTTATCTTATTTTTCTAAATTTAACTTTATAACTTCTAAATCCTCTTCATTTATTTCAAGTAATTTTATTATGGTTTCTTCATCTAACCCTAAATTTCTAAGATTTAAAAATCTAGTTGTTATTGTTTCTAATTCAACTTCTCTCTTGACTCCCACTTAAAATCCCCCTTTTTTGAATTAACAATTAAAAATGCACAATAGATTTAAATTGTGAATATAAAGGCTACGATAAATAGATATGTTTCATAAGCTAAATAGCTACGCAAAGAAGTACTAGGCTCGGAGAACTACTATGCCAAGAGTTTTGGTTAAACTCGCTGCGCTCAGACAAACCAACAACACTAAGGCATAGTAGCTCTTCCTTCACCAAGCACCTCTAGTTTCTCGCTATATGCTTATTTCACCGTCTATTTACCTTCGCCAACTTATATTAAGAATTTAAATTAATAATAAATTAAGTTATTGGTAAAAAATAATTGGTGAGGGACATTAAAATTTAGTTAAGCGTAGCAGACTATAATTTAACTTGTTCCCTGTTACCTTTTACCTGACACCTGTTCCCTTATTCCCTGTTACCTAAAAAAATAAAACAACTGTGCACTGTGCCTTGTGAACTATGAACTGAAAAATGCTTGTCATTTTTTTACTATTCTTCATCATGGTTGAAGTCTTTTCCTGATTTCATTGCTATTCTTTCCGCCACTAGATTTTTCAATAAAAAGTTAACGGTCCACTCCCTTGATGTTTCTGTAACTGTAGCTTTTAATACATTATTTATTCTAAACTTCTTAATATTTTCAATAAATGTTCCCATCTTTGCACCTGGAATATTATTAAATATTATTGCTTTATTTTTTACTCCATCTTCTGAATCAGATAATATATTATTTTCTAATATATCTTTTACAATTGAATTCCCATTTTTATAATTTAATATTATTTTATCTTTTATTCCAAACATTCCTGCAAGATTGCTAATTGTTTTTACTTCCTTTGCATTAAAGTTACATAAAATAATACAGCTTCTTCCATCTCTTACTTCTGTATCTTTCATATCTAATTTTTCAAATGACATATTCTTCTCCTTTTCATTAAGTATATTATATATTTATATAATATATAAATACTAAAAATTAAGCAATATTGAATTTTTTCTTATAATTTTATTATGTATATTTAAAGCTTAATTTTGAATAGCAAGACTTCTATATAAACTTTTTATTGTTATTATTAAATCAAATATTATTACAAAACTGAAGATAAGATTTGATATTCTAAAACCCTTTTCTAAACTTAAATATATACTATTTATTATAGGTTGAACTACATTTAAACCTATATAGCATAGTACAAACCAATAAAAAGAAAATCTTAGTGTTATTAATCCTTTATAGTTCATCTTAAGATTTGAATAATCCCAATATTGTTTATTAAACATTTCCTTTAATAAATACCCACTTATAAACTCTACTGCTGTAGGAACTATAAAATATAGTATAAGCTTTAATACTATGTTAATATTAAGATATTTATCACATAATACTAAAATAGTAAAAGCAATTCCATACATTGGTTTATATGGCCCCTTCATAAATCTTTCTTTATTAAAACTTCCAGATACAACATAGCTATACAAGCCTTCAATTAACCATCCTATAATTGAATATAATATTAAGTTAAATATAATAAAATTTATTATAGTCATTATATACACCAACCTTTAGTAATTTTAACTTTAGTTTAACCAAAATATCTTTATTAATTCCCCCTTCCCCCTTTTTATTTTTCTAACAACTTCTTTTTTAAACTCCTATAATTACTATCTTTTTTATAGTGTAACTTTTATAATTTGTAAGAATAAAATGGAATTATATATTATTTGTAAAGGAAATGAGAAAAATAGAAAATAATAATTATAAAAAAGTTAAGCTTATATTGTTAGTATTACTAGGGGCTAACTTAATTGTTGCCGTTTCTAAAATATTAATTGGTTTAGTAATAAATAGTTCCAGTGTAATGGCTGATGGGTTTCATTCTATTTCTGATAGTGCTTCAAATATAATAGGTATAATAGGTATTGTTTTAGCATCTAGGCCTAAAGATAGCTCGCATCCATATGGTCATAAAAAATTTGAAACAATTGCAAGTATGTTCATTGGAACTATGCTCTTATTTATATCTTTTAGCGTTATTAAATCTTCAATTTACAAGTTGTTTAATCCATCTATACTAGAAATTAGTGTAGAGAGCTTAGTTATTATATTATTAACATTATTTATTAATATATTTGTTGCAGTTTATGAAAACAAACAAGGAATTAAACTTAATAGTCAACTACTAATTGCAGATTCTCTTCATACTAAAAGTGATATATTTGTTTCTAGCGGAGTTTTAATAACATTATTATGTATAAAATTAGGATTTCCTCCTATAGTTGATACAATAACTTCTTTTATAGTTTCTCTTTTCATACTTCATGCTTCTTACGAAATATTTAAAGATAATATTTCTCCTTTAACTGATAAAGTAATATTAGATGAAGAAATAGTTATTGATATTTTAGAAGAATTTGATGATATTAAAGATGTTCACAATATACGCTCTAGAGGTTTTAAAGATTATGTGTTTTTAGATATGCATATTAAAGTTGATTCTAATTTAAATATTGATGAAGCACATAGTTTAGTTCATAAAATTGAAAATACTTTAATTAACAAGCTGGGCAAAAAAATAGATGTAATAATTCATGTAGAACCAAATAAAAAATAACTTTATTTTATCAAATTAAAATGACTAGTTATAAAATATAAAACATATAACTAGTCATTTTTAAGTTAAAAATATTGGTTATTCGGTGGGTTCACCTTAATATATTCTATTATGTTTAAGTAGTACTCTCCATCATATTCTATTTTTCCTAAGACTTTTATCCATTGTCCATCATTAAAGTTATCTTTACTAATTGACTTTAAACCTATAATTACAGAATCTGCCACACAACAATTCATTTCTTCTCTTGCTAAAAGAAACTTTTGTTCATTATTATGTCTATGAACAAATCCAGTAAATATTATATATTTTCCTAAAAATTCTTCTCCACCCTCATCTATTTCTTCTATTATATGATGATTTTCATACGATATTTCTAGAGCCTCATCTGCTATCTTATTTTTAAAACTATAAACATTTATATTCATACTCTCTTGTATTATAAAATCATTTAATGATATAAATACTCCTATTGTTAAAGTCAATATTATTGGTAGATAGCTAATAGAACTATCTTTTCTCGAATTGAAACTTATTACTTTATATATTTGTGCTAAAATAAGTATCGGTAATATTATTAAAGCTATCCATAAATTCTTTGCAGTTTTTGCGCTTAAAAACCTATATATATACCCTGAAAATAATAAATATCCAATAAATGTTGTAAGCAGTATTAATATTAATAACCATATAAACTCATCCACATTAAATTTCTTCATACTACCTCCTTATATGATTATTGATAAAGCTATTGAAAAACCTAGTACAATTAGGGGAATTAATATTATAAGCTTAAGTGCAAAGCCTTTCTTAAAATAAGATCCAATTATTATAGAATTTTTCAAATCCAGCATTGGTCCAAGTATTAAAAATGCTGAAGTAGCTGGTAATCCAAAATGGTTTAAAAATCCTCTTGCTATAAATGCATCTGCTTCTGAACATAAAGAAAGTAAAAATGATAATGTCATCATTATAATTATAGGTATATACTTTCCACCTGACATTATATTTAACATATCTTTATCAACCATTACTATAAATGAACTAGATAAAAAAGAGCCTAATATGTAATACTTCAATATATTAGAAAATTCCTTATTAGCGTGTTCTAAGCATAATCTTATTTTAGATTTATTATAAAAATAATTAGTTGCTACACATCCACAATCACACATGGTATCATAATTATTGTTATTTTTTATTATATCCTTATTCTTTGTAGATAATATATCCATTAAACTTCCTATTACTATAGCACATACTATTCCCCCTAAAACTCTTATTAAAGCCACTTTTATTCCACTAAATGCATAAAAAGTTGATAATATAACTACAGGATTTACAATAGGAACAGAAAGCATGAAGACTATTGCTACTCCAATGGGCACCCCTTTTTTTATTAAGCTTTTTGCAATGGTTACTATAGCACATTCACATATAGGTATAAAAACTCCTATTAATGCAGCAAATAACATAGATATAAATTTATTTTTAGGTAAGATTCTTTTTACTAACTCCTCTGAAATATACATTTGTATTATTGCTGAAACTAAAGCTCCAATTAATATAAATGGCAACGCTTCTAATATCATACTAATAAATGTATTGGCCCATTTTTCTAATATAGTTATATTCATTTTTTGTATTCCCCCTTATTAAAAAGAGTTTTAAACTTTCTAGTTAATTTGCTTTCTTTAAAGTAATTACTTGCATCCAAATCGTCTTTTAAATTATTTATACTAAAAGATTTTATTATAGGTGCTGTAAAATTTATATTTTCTATAGTTTTTACTATAGTTTCTTTCTTCTCTTCATTTATATAATTTATATTATTTAATATTATAAGCTTACTTGATTGAATAAATGGAATTATAAGTTCTCCTATATTCTTTATATATACATCCAAATTCCTACAGTCTCCAACATAATAGTTCCCATAGAAGCTTGTCTTTTCTTTTATTTTTTTATCCTTAAGTAAATCAGTTACTATGTTCAAATTATATGTTCCATTAAATTCAATTATTATTCTTTTATATTTCTCCTCTTGTATTTCCTTTAATAGGAGTTCTTTTATATTATTAACTTTTTCTAGATATACGACTTTAACATAATTTAAATTTCTTACTATATTAGTAGTTCCTTTTTCTAAAAGAACTACTAATATTTTTTCATTCTTACATACTTCTGTTGTTAAATAAGAATTTATAAAAGATGTTTTTCCAGAGCTTAGGAATCCACTTACTATTTCTAATTTACTCTTCACTTTTTACTCCTTATTTAAAAAGACTTTTTAGTTGATCTTTATTTAATTTAATTCCTATAAAAGAAATCACACTTTTAGATTCATTTTTTATTTCTCTAATTTGAAATTCATCTTTTACAAAATCAAATTGTCCATTACTGCCATCCAATAGCGTTACTATCCCTTTTGCTCTTAATACATCACCATAAGTCTTTGATGATGATATAAACTTAAATTTAGATATTAACTCTAATTTTGATATTTTAGCTTTTGGATAAATAGCAAAAGTCTCAAAAATTTCATCTGCTTTTTTATGCTCTTCAATTCTTTTACTTAGTTTAGCTTTATTCAACTTGCTTCCTTTTATATTTATAGCTTCATATTTACTAGCTTCTAAATGATTATTTTCTAGTATAAATTTCCCTTCTAATTTACTCCATTCATCAGTTATTATAATTGCTTCTTTATTTAATCTCTTGATTCTTGAAATAATATCTCCAAGATCTTGGGAATTTAACTTTTGAGTTCTGCTTAACACTATTTTCTTTGCATTTATTATTTGATTTTCATAAAATTCTTTAAAGTTTTCAATATAACTATTAAATTTTTCTGGATCTATTACTGTTATTATATTGTCTATAACTACCTTTTCATTTAAACTTTCAGCATTAAAAACTTTAACTATATCAGTTAATTTTGCAACTCCTGAAGGTTCAACTATTATTCTATCTGGTTTGTATTCTTTAATAACCTCTAAAATTGCTGATTTAAAATCTCCTGTAACTTGACAACAAATACATCCTGAATTTATTTCCTTTACCTCTATATTAGACTCTCTTAAAATTGCTGCATCGATACTAACTTCTCCAAATTCATTTTCTATAATTGCTATATTATTTTCATAAGCTCCTTCTGTAATAAGTTTTTTCATAAGAAAAGTCTTGCCAGCGCCTAAAAAACCTGAATAAATATCTATTTTTATTTTCATTTCACACCTCTATATAAAACTTACTTATATAATGTTCTAAACATTTTATGTGATAAAATCAAATTATATTACTACTTTTATTAGTGAAATATGAAATTAATATAAATAAAGAAAAGCATGAATATTAATCAATTCATGCTTTTCTTTATTTGTATTAATTCCCGTTATTATTTAAAGTAATATTTTCAAATGAGTTTGTTAATATGAATTTTCCATCTCCAAATTTTATAAATTTAACCGATATCTTATCTCCAACAGAACTTAATGCAACTTCTCTTGATGTTTCTGTGGAAACTGAAAATATATTATTATTTCCCTTAATTTTTATATCATAAATACTAGTTCCATCCTTAACTACTACTCCAATTCTCTCAATCTCTCCTTCTAAAGTTTCTTCATTATTACTTCCTTCAAGTGAAATATTAGTATCAGTCAATCCTTCTAAATATTTATTAAGAGTTCCTTGTAACGAATCCGCAACTCCTACTATATTATAGTTTTCAACATTTACCATAGCATATTGCTTAACTAATCCATTAGAGTCCTTTAAAGTCATAAAATAAGTTGGTTCGTTTTGTATATTTATTAAATACGGAAAAGTAGCTGTATATCCATACTGTTGAACTTTCCCTTCTGCTGACTTCATACTTGCTATTTCTGTTGCTCCTGAAGTTTTATACATATTTGCTTCACCAGTTCTAGTATTAGTTAGCATAAATCCTACCAATCCTTCATCATTTCCTACTGATGTTATTCCTGTATAATAATAACATTCTTCATTATTAAATATTAAATTCATTCCTTCGGTAGCCTTTAATTTATCCTTATCACTAAAGTTAAATATTCCATGTATAAGTTCTCCCCATTTATTTATATAGTTTTCTATATATCTATCTGGTTGAATTCTGTCTATCCATTTTGGTGCATCTTCTATTGAATAAATATTAGAATCCCCATTTTGAGCGTCTAGTACCAATACTCCTATTGCTTTTGATTCAGATAATCCAATAGCATTATCATATCTTGTAATTACCCAGTACGGATTACCTTCATCATCTAATTCAAAGGTAAAATCAGTATGACCTGCTTTCATATCTCTTAAATAAGCTGCTCTTCGTAAATCACTAAAAAGATACGCTGAATCTAAATATTTTATTTTAATATCTTTTCCATTTACTTCAGTTACCAATTGAATATCACTTTGATTTGTTGCACTTATTTTTATATAGCCTGTGGTTCCTTCTTTATTGGTAAACCACTTAAATAATGATGAATGCTCTAATGGAGCAACATAGTAAAGTTGTCCAGAGATACTTTGTAATGTTAAATCTCCAATTTCTACTTGGCTACCTAGGCTAGGAATCTCCCCCAGCTTTTTATCTGCTAATTTATATGCTAAATCTTTATCTATTGTTGGTAATTGTTTTAGATCTATATGATCTATTTCATTAGTAAACTCAATACTTTTTACATCACCAATTAGCTTTCTATGAGCCTTGTAACTCACTATAGGACTAAATACTCCTATTAGAATAATATATACTCCTGCCACTATTAATGCAATATTCATATATTTTTTACTAAATGTAAAAGTAGAATAAATTAATGTTACTAAAACAAATGTTGCAACAATATAAAATGAGTTCAACGTAATATCAAATACTAACTTACCATTAAAAAATAAAAATATTGCTACTATTGAATAAGTTATTAATAGCCAAGTTACGTATTTTAAAAATGATCCTTCTTTTGGTGTAAAGTTCCTTATATTATCCATTTTAATCCCCCGATATTTTTTACTTTATTATATAGTATATATTACAATATAATGCGATGTTTGTAAATATATTTCTTTAAAATATTTATACATATTTGAAGACTCAAGTATTATTCTGTGTACCTTTCTAAAAATTCAACATCCTTACTGAATTTTATTAAATATAATTTTAAAATATTGTATAATAAATTAAAATAATTTCACTGAAATTTAAAATAGAATATATAGTCTAGTAATATAAAAAAGTCTGTAATAAACATTTGCTTATTACAGACTTTTTTTAGTTACTATTTACCCCATTGATTATTTGTAGCTGTCTTTTTTGCTCCATGACTTCCACTTTCATCAATATGTTTTTTTCTTCTGATTTTTTATTTTTATTGCAACCACATCCATTAGTCATATCAAACACCTCCTATAACTTACACTATTATTATTTGCCTATAGACTTATTTTAATGTTATAAAAAATGTTCAATATATGGATTAATAATTAATGAAAAACTTTATTTCCCAAATAAATTTACGCAATTATTTATATTTAATAAAAGTTTTAAATATTAATAATTGGAGTTAGATTCAGTTCCTTCACATATTGCTATTGAAGCTGATGCACCTATTCTTGTCGCACCATTTTCAATCATAGCTAAAGCATCTGCATTAGTTCTTACTCCACCTGAAGCCTTAACTCCAAGATCAGGTCCTACTGTTTCTCTCATTAACTTTATATCCCTTGCTGTAGCTCCGCCAGTGCTGAATCCTGTAGATGTCTTAACAAAATCTGCTCCTGCTTCCTTTGACAACTTGCAAGCAGTTATCTTTTCTTCATCAGTTAATAAACAAGTTTCTATTATAACTTTAGCTAAAGCTTTTCCTTTTGCCGCATTAACAACAGCTTCTATATCTTTCTTTACATATTCTAAATTTCCCTCTTTAAGTTTTCCAACATTTATAACCATATCAACTTCTGTTGCACCTTTTTTAATTGTGTCTTCTGTTTCGAAAGCCTTTACTTCTGTTGTTGTTGCTCCTAAAGGAAAACCTATTACTGTACAAACCTTTACTTCACTACCCTTTAATATTTCTGCAGCTTTTTCAACCATAGAAGGATTTACACATACTGATGCAAAATTATATTCCAAAGCTTCAGTGCAAAGTTTTTCTACCTCCACTTCAGTTGCTTCTGCTTTTAATATTGTATGGTCTATCATTCTTGCTAAATCTTTTTTATTCATTTAATATTATCCTCCTGTATCTCAAGTTTATCTTTCAGGAATTTATTATAAATGAAAAACAATAGTAAATAAAGCTAGTTTATAAATAAATATATCAATTTATATTTTGTTTAAAATAACTTTAATTGTTCTATAGTATTTTCTTTAAATGATGATATAGAAATTCCTATTAACCTAATTCCTTGAGTTATTTCTTCATTATCTAGTATTTCCCTACATGTATTATATATATCCTTAAAGTTATTTGTATAATAATTTAGTGTTTTGCTTCTAGTATGACTTTGGAAATCACTTGTTTTATATTTTACTGTAATTGTTTTTCCTTCAACATTATCTCTTAAAAGACTTTTACTTATTTCTCCAGAAAAATTTTCTAAATACATTAATAATTCTTCTTTTTCATTAGTATCACTCTTTAGTGTTCTCTCTCTCCCATAAGACTTTCTATCCCTTTCAATTTTAACCTCTCTATTATCAATACCTCTTATTCTATCGTAGATTTCCAATCCATATTTACCTAAGTATTCTATATAAAAATTTTTAGGCATTTCATATAAATCCTTAACTAGAAATATTCCTATATTATTTAGTTTTTCTACTGATTTTTTACCAAGTCCATGTATCTTTGAAATAGGCAATGGTAACAGTATTTCTGGAATCATATTTTTCGTTATAATTTTTATTCCATTTGGCTTATTCCAATCTGAAGCTAATTTTGCTAAAAATTTATTATATGATATGCCTACAGAAATAGTTAGTCCAATCTCTTTAAAAACTCTATTTTTTATATATTTTGCAGCTTCCATTCCATTATCAAAATTACTATTAGTTATGTCTAAATAAGCTTCATCAATTGAAAGTGGTTCTATAATTTCTGTAACATCTCTTAAAATATTAAAAATCTGCCCCGAAACTTCTTTATATCTAAACATTCTTGTTCTTAAATATATACCATTTGGACATAATTTTTGTGCTATAAATATCGGCATTGCAGAATGCACTCCATATTTTCTAGCTTCATATGAACATGTTGATACAACTCCTCTTTCACTTACTCCACCAACGATTACTGGCTTACCCCTAAGTTTTTTATTATCAAGTTGTTCAACTGATGCAAAAAAGGCATCCATATCTACATGTAAAATTACCTTTTCCATATTTTCTCCTTTTTACGCTAGAGCTTCTGCAAACATTCCTTTATTTTTAGATTTTATAAAACAATATACCCCTAAGGCTAATAACTCATCTATATAATTTCTATTTTCAGATATCGTTGAAAATGATATTATTGTTATTGCTATAATATTCCTAAACCCTTTATCCATATAATATTCATATTCACTTTCTTCTTCACAAAGCATATCTACTACGTCTTCAATTAAATCAGAACTTTTTCTTATATCGTTATTAGTTAGCATTCCAAGTAAAGGTAAAAATTGTTGTGCTAATTTTATATCTCTTTTTTCTAGCTGTAATATAAATTCTATAGTCTTGTACATGTGCCCTGAAGATCCATTTAACATTATAGCATTTGTTAACCCCTGAATACCATTCTTAGATTTTATATTTAATTCTGCCATATGAGTATAAATACTTTCTATAAATTCATCAATTGTACTTACATCAATATCATTTAATGCCCATAATGCACAAACTAAATAATCATCTTCTCCAGTAATATTATAATATTTTTCTTTTAATAAAATATATACATCCTTCATTTTATTAACTATTTCATATTTATCCTTATTATATCCATATTTAGCTATAACAAAAGCTGCTAATATTAAATAATCACATTCATTAAATCCTTTAAATTTTAGTGTTTCCATCGTTTCATATATATCTTCTATTAGCTTGTACTCATTTGTTTCTTCCAATGCTATTAATAAAGATAAAATATAAAGCATTTCCCCTCTAAATGGTGAAACTCTTGATGAAGTAGATTTTATATATTTTCTAATTTCTTTTACTTTTTCAAACGGAATTTCTTTTTCATAATGAGTAAAAACTAAAGATGCAAAATGATTAATTAAATCTCCATCATTTCTTAAATCCTCTTTTGCAGCTCTATAATTCTCAATCGTTAAATTAACTTTGTCTATGAGAAGTTTTTCCATATTAATACTCCCTCACTTTACTTTAAGCATATTAATTCCCCAAGACTATTATACTATAAAAATTGTGTCAGTTTCATAACAAAATTATAACATTTTCTGAAATTTAACTTAAAGAAGCCAAGGTAAGGTTTTAATCTTACCTTGGCACTTAAGCTTATCTTTTGTTCATTTAGATTCAAATTTAATTATCTAACTTTAACTAACAGCAACAGAATAATAATGCAAGAGCTGTTAATCCAAATAAACCTCCACAGCCACAACCGAATCCACATCCACCAAATCCACATGAACAACAATTGGAGGAGTTAGAAATATTCTCATATGGTGGTACACTTCCATTTCTATCAAATATGAAAATTAATTTTATAGTATTATCACAGTCTGTTACATAAGTTTGTGGATACCTACATAAGAATCTTGAAAGTGCAGGATTAAAAGATCTTACTATTATGGCAAATTCTTCTGGCATAGAATTTCTACTCAATCCGCAACCTCCACTAAGATTTCCTGATGATAAATCACAATTACCACTATTTAAGTCATTATTACCACAACTAGTACAACTTAATTCATCAAAATTAAAATTTTCTACTCCGAAGGACTCACTTTCATTAACAATGCTATTATCAAATGTATCAGTATCAAAATCAGAAATATTAAAATTATCCATATCCCAATTATCAAAACCAATATTATTACAACATGGATTTCTTCTTATTACTCTTATAGGACTAGAAATTGATAATAAATTATTACATGGAAGAGCCGGGGCCGGTAAAACACCATCACAATTCCTTACTATAATATTTATTTTTATTCCTTTTCCGCATATACATCCAGGTAAATTTCTTCTTAACGCTCTTCCAAAGGCTCCATCTGCACAAATTGATAAATTACATTCTGTTCCTGTAGATAAAGTATTACGTCTTACTCTTGTTAAACATATTCTCATTTGTATTCTCTCCTTTTATCTTGAAGTTTAGATAATACATAATATGTGTAACTTCCTTTATTGTTTACCCTATGTAAATTTATTATTTTAGTTATATATATGAATTTTTATTAGTACAATTATACGTAGAAATAATTTTGAAAGGAATACCAATGGCTAATAAAAAATTCTCTTTATTAAAATCTTCTAATAGTTCGTTAGTAGAAGAAGATACTATAATAAAAAAAAGGAAGACTATCCAATAATAGATACAGAGGTAATAGAATTTATAACTAAAGAATTTCCTAAAGCTTCTATAGAAATAGCAAATTCTTTAACAAATTTAAAAAATACTTTAGAAAAATCTATAGATTTTATTGAAGATACATCTAGTTCAATAATAAAAAATGAAAGAAACTTTAATTTAAGTGGCAAATATAGAGAAATATCTGTAAGGCTTTATGATATTAGTATTAGTATTGAAAAATATATTGATTGGATGGATAGTATTAGAAATAAAAATGAAAAATTTGACTCTACCACAAAAAAAGAGGAAGAGGAATATCTCCCCTTAGATGAGTCTATTCTTAATAATTATTTAGAAATATATAATGATTTTACTGATAAAACACCAGTATCATTTAAGTTAGATAACTTTAAAGTCCAGAGTGATGACTGGAATGATATAGTTATAAAAACTGCTGATATTCTTAATAAAAATTATAAATTTTCAAGGGATATAATGTATTCTAACATAACTTTACCAGAGATTATTTCTAGAAAGTCTCCTGAGAATGAATTCAGAGATACAATAATTGAAATGTTAATAGAATATAAGATAGATTTATCAAAATATTTAATTTTAGTTAAATAAACTTTGAATAATAATTATATTTAAGTAAATAATATAAATGGATGCAATATAAATAGTATCCTCTTAGTATTATGAAAAAGATGAATGAATTATAAAATCATTCATCTTTTTTGTTTTTAATAAGTCATAAAAATTGATACACAAATAACTTTTTATATATTCATTAAAATCTTATAAACTTCTTATATAGAAATCTTTATTATAAATTTCCTTATCATATTTTATTTCAATATCATTGCATAACTTCTCATCTTGCTTAGCTATTACAAACCTTACTTCATTAATAGTAACCTCAAAGTCCTCATCTGAAATAAAATCTGCATATAAATCGTAAGCAGGTTTTCCGCATCCAACAGCCACTACCTTTACTCTTATATGATTATGCTCACTTTTTTCAATTTCTTTTAACAAAGCTTTTTGTGTTATTTCATTAAATACTATATTCATTACTTTCTCCCTTTCTATATTTTGATAATATCAAATAATTTAAAATGAAACTTTTTCAAATTAAATATTTTCAACTACTAATTTTAAATGAAAAAGATAAAATAGTGAAGGTAATAATAATACTTTGCTTTACAAAATCCTGTCACTATAAAAAACTTAATCATATATTATAGTGATAAATAATTTAAAGGAGTTATTATGAAAGGTGATTATAAAGATCTTCAAGATAGTTATTCATTAGGTTTGCCTTATCCTAAAATTAAAGTATATGATAAAAATTCTATTTATGCTGATTTAATAAAAAAAAGCTATGCTGGAGAGGTTTCTGAGTTAACTGCTATTACCCAGTATACTTATCATCAATTAATAACTAGTGATTATATCAAAAATACTTTAAAGGGAATTGCAATCGTTGAAATGCATCACTTAGAAATTTTAGGAGAATTACTGATAGCTTTGGGCGAAAACCCAACTTTCTTACTAAGAAAAAAAATAAAGACCTTTATTGGAGTTCGAAATTTATAGCCAAAGATATTTGTTTAAAAGAAATTTTATTATCTGATATTAAGAGTGAAAAGGAAGCAATTGAACAATATAGAAAGACTGCTAATATAATTGATGACGAAAATATCATTGCAATTATTAATAGAATAATCTTAGATGAAGAACTTCATATAAAAATTTTAAGTAATTTATATGAAAAAGAAATAGGTAAATAATAAATTTATTTTTTTATTTAACAAATTATATAATTATGTTATAATGACCTTGTTATTATAATTATTTTATTATGAAATATTTCTTAGATATAAAGGAGTTTTAATTATGGGTTTCAAAGATAAAATGAGTAAATACTTTACAGATGCATATATGGATAAATATGGAGATAGAATGACTAGTTCTGCTGGTACTGTTTTATCTGTAAAAATTGAAGAAAAGAACATATTAGGAATTTTAAGAATTTTAACTGCTCATATTTTAGTTAAACCAGATATGGGTAAAGGTGTAGTTAAAACTCAATACAAGGCTAGAAAGTGGTTTAAAAAGCCAACTTTTATTGATGTTAAACAAGGTCATAAAGTAATCATCATGGGAATTGAAGGTGAAAAAGGAAAATCTGATTCTGAAGTTATCACTATTTCCAATATAGCTAACTTAACTACAAAGAAAGATTTACATCCATTTGATCACAGTCAGATAAAAAAAGCTAGACAACAAGCAACTCGAATGAGAGCGAGATAAATCAATTAACAATGTACAATTTGGGAAGATTTTTAGTAAACTTAAAATCAAAATTTTAAATTAAGGCTGATAAAAACTTTGTTTTTTATCAGCCTTAATTGTTAATAGTTAATTGCTTCCTTTATTGAAAAATAACTACTTCTGTTTCTTCTATTGCTTTATTTACTAGTTCATCTATATTTAATACACTTTCTGATTCTCTTATTGATTCTACTCTTGGCTTTGTTTTTGGATGCTTTGGAACAAATATAGTACAACAATCTTCGTATGGTAATATTGAAGTTTCATATGTTCCTATTCCTCTTGCTATATCCATTATATCTGTTTTATCCATAGCTATTAGTGGTCTAAATACGGGTCTATCAGCACAATCATTACTTACCATTAAGCCTTCCATAGTTTGGCTAGCAACTTGCCCTATACTCTCTCCTGTTGCTACTGATTGGATGCCATATTTTTCTGCTAAACCACAAGCAACTCTCATCATAAATCTTCTCATTATTATTGTTAATTCATCTTCTCTACATCCATTTATTATTGCCATTTGTATTTCTGTAAATGGTACTATATGCAATTTAACCTTTTCTGTATAAGTAGAAAGTATTTTAGCTAAATCTTTAACCTTATCCTTTGCTCTTTCAGAAGTATAAGGGTGGCTATGATAATAAACACAATGTAATTCTACACCTCTTCTAGCCATTAAATATCCCGCAACAGGTGAATCTATCCCACCAGATAACATAAGCATAGTGCTTCCATTTATTCCATATGGTAAACCACCAGCACCTTTAATTTTATCTTTTGTTGTATATATGTATGCATTTTCTCTAATTTCTATATTTACTAGACATTCTGGATTTTTAACTTTAACTTCTAATCCATCCATATGATAAACTACATATGCTCCAACTTCCTTAGAAGTCTCTAATGAATTTTTAGGGAATACCTTATTTGCCCTATTCGTTTCTATCTTAAAGTTTTTAGGATTAGCATCCTTAACTTTTTTTAACGCTTCTTCTTTTATTGCTTGCATATCTCTTGGTACTTCTGTTACTATACAAACTTCAGCAACACCAAAAACTTTTCTTACTCTTTCAGTAGCTTCTTCTATATCATCTGCTTTAATAAAATATCTGCCTTGATCAGAAATTAATTCATAATTAATTCCCTTTAATTTTTTCTTTATATTATCTCTTAATTTTTTTTCAAACTTATTTCTATTTAAGCCCTTTAAAAAAATCTCTGATGCATATTTTACTAATATTAATTTATTCATTTTTTTACTCTCCTTAAAAAATTTAATGAACCCTTTAAAACTTCTACAACTTCATCAACTTCTTCTTTAGTATTAAACCTTGAAAATGAAAATCTTATAGCACTTTCTATTTCTTTTTTTTCTAATCCTAAAGCTCTTATTACATAACTTCCAGATGATGCACTAGTTTTTGAAGTACATGCAGATCCAGTAGCCACAAATATATCTTTATCTTCTAATAAATGAAGTAAAACTTCTGCTCTTACACCTATAAATGAAACATTTAATATGTAAGGTGTAAAATCTTCTCTTAAAGGACTGTTTATTCTTAAATCATCTATTTCTTGTAACTTTTCTATCATATATTGTTTTAAATTTTTTACATAGTTAAAGTTTTCTTCTTGATTAATAAAAGTTATTTCTGCTGCCTTATGTAAACCAATTATAGCTGGAACATTTTGAGTTCCACCTCTAAATCCACCTTCTTGACTTCCGCCATTTATTAATGAATTTAAAACTATACCCTTTTTTATATAACAAAACCCTATTCCCTTTGGTCCGTGAATTTTATGTCCAGAAATTGATAGCATATCTATATTCATCTTCTTTACATTTATATTTAGTTTTCCATAAGATTGAACTGCATCAACATGAAACTTTGCTCTAGAACTTTTTTCTTTTATAATACTACCTATTTCTTCTATATGCTGTATTGTTCCTATTTCATTATTTACATGCATTATAGAAACTAATACAGTATCTTTACATATAACTTCCTTCAATTCATCTAAAGATATTTTCCCATCTCTATTAACATCTAAATATGTGACTTTAACACCAATTTTTTCAAGCTCCTTATATGTCATCAAAACTGAATGATGCTCAAATACAGTTGTTATAACATGATGTCCTGGCTTTACTAATCCTTTTATTATTAAATTATTTGCTTCACTACCACCTGATGTAAAATATATTTCTTCTTTTGATGCATTTATGCTTTTACCTAAGAAATCTCTTGCTTCTGTAAGCTTCCTTTCAGCTTTCATTCCTATCTTATGGAGAGATGATGGATTTCCGAAATATTCCTCCATTGCAGTTGCTACTTCTTCTATAACTTTTCTATATGGTTTTGTTGTTGAGCTATTGTCAAAATAAATATCCAAACTTTATCCCTCCCTATGTATAAAATATCATTATATATGTATTAATCTTTGCTATATTTCTTAAATAAATCTACCAATTTTTAATAATATAAAATAATAATTCTATAAACTATTAATTCACCATATATTATTATCTCTTTTTATGTCCAAAACTACTATATCAAATTTCAAAAAATAAATAAAGGCTTAATTTCTAATATATTCATATAAAATGACTCTTGCTTTATAATGAGAATATATTTAGAAATAGCCCTTTTTTCATTTATTTTTCTTTTTCATATTTTTGTATTCTATTATAAGTATTATAGTTGTAGTTAAAAGTACCATTGATATTGATAATAATATTTCTAACAAAAGCTATTCTCCTATAAATCACTATATTATATTTTATATATTTT
>NZ_ASRV01000065.1 GCF_000401215.1 Clostridium sartagoforme AAU1
ATTAAATCTAAAGTGTAAAATAAGATTTAATTTTTATTTATGATTTTTTATAAATAAAAATAAGGTTGCTATATATGTAATCTATACACACTTCAACAACCTATTTGCAAGATATCAAAACTTCTAAGAAGAAGCTTTAAACTTATTAAATTTATTCCATAGCTACAAATTCTACTTTCTCCACATCTTTTACTTTAGATAAATCTTCAAGCAAAGTTTTTAAATCTCCCTTAAGTGAAGAGGTATCAATTGTCAAACTTAAATTTGCTTTTTTATTCATGGGGATTCCTTGATTAATTGTTATTATACTTCCACCTTCTTCTGAAATATAGTTCAATATTCCTGAAAGTACACCTTTATTATCATTTATCATCATATTAATAGTTACCTTCTGCCCCTGCTCAGTTTCTGATAAAGCAAAAACTGAATCCTTGTATTTATAATAGACACTCCTGCTTATACTAACAGTTTTAGCCGCTTCCGTAACATCTTTAACCTTACCTTCCTTTAGCAGCCTTTTAGCGTCTACTACTTTCTCATAAACTTCTGGTAAAACTCTTTTATCTACAACTAAAAAATTACCTTTCATTAGTATCTCCTTCAAAAGTCATAGCCCCATGATTATTAATACAAAGCTTTTTTATATCCCAAGGAATACTTTTGCTTTCTAAAATTTTTTATATTAGAAAATATATTTTTATCATCTTTATTTACAATTGCCATAATCGTAGGTCCTGCTCCACTTAAAAAACATCCTAAAGCTCCTAGTTCCATGCACTTATTATAAACTAAATCATAATCTTTTATTAATGGGCTTCTATATTTCTCATGAATTGAATCTTTACAACAATATTTCAGCAAATCATAGCTTCCATTTGAAAAACTGGAAATCATTAAGGCTACTCTACTTATATTATATACAGCATCTTTAAATTCTACCTTAGATGGTAGAGCACTTCTAGATAATGCTGTAGAGAGTTCAAAGTTTGGAATTAAAGCAATAAAGTTAATTCCATTTTTTACGTCTATCTTATTATAAATAACATTCTCTTCTTCCATAACTGATACTACCATACCACCAAATAAAGCTGGTGCTATATTATCTGGATGACCTTCAATTTCAACTCCAATTCTAAAAAGTTCCTCTAAGCTCAACAAGTTATTCATAATATAGTTAGCACCTAAAAGCCCTGCAATTATACAACTAGAACTCGATCCTAATCCTCTTGATATAGGTATATCTTCTTTTATCAGCTTTATATTTAGCCCTTTAGGTTTAAAATTGTATTTTTCAAAACATATCTTCATGGATTTATAAACTATATTTTTTTCATTACAAAATTCTTCTTTAAATCCGTAAAATTTAATACCATTTTCACCTTCTGAAAATTCATACTCATTAGACAAATCAAAAGCTATCCCTAGAGAATCAAAACCAGGACCCATATTAGCTGATGTTGCCGGCACTTTAACTTTTATCATGTTTTCCTCCCAAAAAGTCTTTAAGAGCTTGTCTCATATCGTCAAAATCACACGCAAAATTATGAAGAACATCTTTATTATCTAGTCCAATTAAATTGTTAGGAACTTTTATTTTACAAAACTTATTTAACTTTTCTATTGCTTCAAAATCTCCATTTTCTTCATTATCTATTTCTAAAGCTTTTGTTATACTTCTTGGAAACTTATATGGACTTGCTGTTGAAGCAATCAAACATTTAGTAGTGTCATTTGTATCTTTAATATACTTATCTAACACTACATATCCTACAGCAGTATGAGTATCCATTAAATAGCCCTCTTTATTATATAAATCTTTTATTGCCTTATAAACTTCTTCTGTGTTAGCATTTTCTCCATAAAAGTCTTTTAAAAAACTTTTGTATTTCCCATTAATACTATACACCCCATTAAGGTTCAATTCCTTCATTAAAGATTTTATTTCATCAGAATTTCTACCACTTGCTTCAAACAAAAGCCTTTCCAAATTTGATGAGACTAATATATCCATAGATGGAGATTCTGTTACTACGAGTTCTCTTCTTCTATCATATATTCCTTTTTTGAAGAAATCAGTTAAAACCTTATTTTCATTAGATGCACATATAAATTTTGCAATAGGAAGCCCCATTTCCTTTGCATAATACGCAGCTAATATATTCCCAAAATTTCCAGTGGGAACTACAACATTTATTTTATCGCCCAATTTTATTTTTTGCTTATTTACTAATTGAAAGTATCCATAAAAATAATATATTATTTGTGGAATTAATCTTCCAATATTAATTGAGTTTGCAGAAGATAATCTAAATCCTTTAGATAATAATTCTTCTTTAAACTTATCATCCCCAAATATTTCTTTTACGCCCCTTTGTGCTTCATCGAAATTACCCCTAATTCCAACTACATTTACATTTTCACCTTCTTGTGTTATCATTTGCCTTTCTTGTACTGCACTTACCTTATCCTTTGGATAGTACACCATAACTTTAAATCCTTCTACTCCACTAAAACCTTCTAAGGCAGCTTTTCCAGTATCCCCAGAAGTAGCTGCTAAAATCACTATTTCTTCTTTGATATTTTGTTTTGTTTTTGCAATTTTCATTATTTGTGGAAGAAATAATAGAGCTGCATCTTTAAAGGCTGATGTAGGTCCATGATACAATTCTAAAAATCCATTTTTCTCTATTACTTTAAATCGATTTTTATATGCTTTATTAATGGCAATTTTGATTTCATTTTCAGTGAAATCTGTAAAAAATGCTTTAACAATTTCAAAAGAAATTTCTTCATAGCTAAGATTTTCTTTATCTTTTATTTTTTCATATAATCTTGGAAATTCTTCTGGAACATATAACCCGCCGCTCTTAGAAATTCCTCTTATAATAGCTTGCGAGGAAGATACATAAGACTCCTCTCCTCTAGTACTAATAAACCTCATAAAATCACCCCAAATCAAAGGTTATTATCCTTTAGGATTATATTACCATGTTCTCTGTCTAAACACAAGTGTTTTTGTTTTAAAAACACTTGTTTCTTTATATAAAATAAAATATAGGAGTTAAAATTTAACTCCTATATTTTATTTTATATCTATTATATATTTACTATTTTTTAGATTTTATAAATAGATATAAACTATTTATCATAAAAATTATCCCTGAATAGAATAAAACTATTCCCCATTGAAAAAGCCTTAATGGAACAGTATTAAATACTCCTGATAAAAATGGGATATATAGTATTGAACATACCATAATCATAGAAACTAGTACTGCTAAAACTAAATATGGATTAGTAAATACTTTAATTTCGAAAATAGAATGTCTTTCTGATCTACACTCGAAAACATGTAATAACTGAGACATAACTAGTGTTGTTAAAGCAAGAGTTCTACATGTAGCTAAATCCATACCATATAATCTACCAGTCATAAATGAAAGTAAAGTACAAATTCCAATTAAACATCCTCTTACAACAATCTTTGACCATAGTCCTCTTGCAAAAATACCTTCTCCCTTTTCTCTTGGTTGTTGCATCATTATATCTTTATCTGCTGGATCTACTCCAAGAGCAATTGCCGGTAATCCATCAGTTGCTAAGTTTACAAATAATATTTGTATTGGTGTAAGTGGATTAGGTAAATAAAATAATGATGCTAGAAACATAGTTAATACTTCGCCTAAGTTACAAGATAATAAATATCTTATAAATTTTCTTATATTATCATATATAACTCTACCTTCTTCTACTGCTGATACAATTGTTGCAAAATTATCATCCATTAATACCATGGAAGCTGCTTCCTTAGTTACATCTGTTCCTGATATTCCCATTGCAATTCCTATATCTGCTTCCTTTATTGCTGGAGCATCATTAACTCCATCTCCAGTCATTGCAACTATATTATTTTGTTTTTTAAAAGCTTTAACTATTCTAAGCTTATGATGTGGGGATACTCTTGCAAATACTCTGACGTTTTTAACTTTCTTCATAAGATCTTCATCGCTAATTGTTTCAATTTCTTCTCCTGTCATAGCTTGATCATCTGTATTACAAATATTAATTGATTTAGCTATTGCAAGTGCTGTATTTTTATGATCCCCAGTTATCATTACAGGTTGAATTCCTGCAAGTTTACATTTTAATACTGCGTCTCTAACTTCAACTCTTGGAGGATCAATACTTCCTGCAACTCCTAAAAAGATTAAATTATTTTCTAAAGATTCACTCTTTACTAAATTGCTTTCCTTATAAGCTGCTGCTATACACCTTAAAGCTCTATTAGACATTGCTTCTATATATGATGCAACCTGCTTTTTCTTTTGAGTAGTTAAAGGCTTTATAGTTCCATTTTCAAGTATATGACTACACTTATCTATAACTCTTTCTGGAGCACCTTTCATATAACAAACTTCTTTTGTTCCTTCTCTAACTATAACACTCATCATTTTTCTAGAAGAATCAAAAGGAATATCATATATTCTTTTTGCATTGGATACAAAGGATTTTAACAAGTTAACATCTTTAAAAAATGCTTTTATCAATGCAGTTTCAGTTGGATCTCCATGTAAAGCCTTATCTATGTTCTTAATATTAAAATCATAATTACAATCATTACAATAAACTAAAGCCTTCATAATTGTTGAATGATTGGTTAATTGATCTTTATCTAAATCATGTATTTTTCCATTAATATAAATTTCTTTTACAGTCATTTTATTTTGTGTTAATGTACCCGTCTTATCTGAACATATTACTGATGTACACCCTAAAGTTTCTACTGCTGGTAATTTTCTTACTAAAGCATTTTTCTTTAACATTCTTGAAACACCTAATGCTAACGCTACTGTTACTATAGCTGCTAAACCTTCTGGTATTGCTGCAACTGCTAATGAAACCCCTAATAAAAACATTTCTGTAATTTCATTACCTCTTAATATTCCTAGTACTGTTACAACTGCACATATTGTTAAACATAATGCTACTAGTATCTTACCTAGTGAATCTAGTCTCTCTCTTAATGGAGATTTATCTTCTTCAATGTTATCTAAAAGATTTGCTATTTTCCCCATTTCCGTATTCATTCCAATACTATCAATAAGTAAAATACCTCTACCTTTCAATACTGTAGTACCCATAAATCCTTGGTTTTTTCCTTTTTTTGAATCCTTAGAAACTCCTACTGATTCTCCAGTTAAAAGTGACTCATCAATCATTATCCCTGAGCTTTCTATAAATGTGCCATCTGCTGGTATTCTATCTCCTGCTTCTAATATTATTAGATCCCCTATAGTAACTTCTATTGAGTTTATTACTTTCAAAACCCCATCTCTAATAACTTTGCAAGTTGGTGCTGCTAATTCCTTTAATGCTTCTAAGGATTTTTCAGTTCTATATTCTTGTACAAACCCCATTATTGCATTTACAACCACTATTATAAGTATTGTTATTGCATCTGCAGTATCTCCCATTAAGCCTGAAATTACAGTTGCAGCTATTAATACCCAAACAATAAAGTCATTAAATTGAGCTAAAAATATTAATATAGGTGATGATTTCTTTTTGTGGGATAACTCATTTAATCCATAAGTACTTTGTCTTTTTTCTGCTTCCTTTGTAGATAGACCCCTTGATATTTCTCTTTCTTGTATCACCGGTTGTCCTCCTTAAAATAGTTTCTATATATTATATTTAGTAAATTCTAAGATATGATTTTTTTTAATAATTGATATGTTAATTTTCTATTTAAATAAATCCATTAACTCAGTAACACATTGATAATGTAGATGAATTGAACACTTAATGAAATTGAATGTAAGAATAACTGATTTTATTAAGAAAGCTCATTTAGAGAAGTATGATGTATATGCTGCATTTATTAATTAAAACATGTACATGTAAATAAGAGTAATTCAACATATTTCTACATATACTTTATATAGATAGCTTTACAAATTAACAATATAAATATAGAATATGTATATATAAAATTTAACTAAGGAGGGTCTTAATTTGAAAGACATAATTTACGTAACAGGACATAAGAATCCAGATTCTGATTCGATATGTGCAGCTTTTTCGTATGCTGAATTTAAAAATAAGACAGGCAATATACCTGCAGTACCTGTAAGACTTGGAAATGTAAATCAAGAAACTCAATATATTCTTGATTATTTTGGAGTTGAAGCTCCTCAATTGCTAAAGACTGTTAAATTAAAGGTAGAAGATTTAGAGTTTGATAGAATAACTCCTGTATCTCCTGATATATCTTTAAAAACAGCTTGGAATATAATGAGAAATAAAAACATTAAAACTTTACCAGTAGCTGACGAAAATGATCATTTATTGGGAGTTTTAGCTATCTCAAACTTAACTTCATGTTATATGGATATTTGGGATAATAGAATTCTAGCAAAAAGTAATACTTCAATCGAAAATATTATAGATACACTATCTGCAAAGGAAATTTATGTAGATTCAAAAAGAAAAACTTTTCCTGGGAAAATAGCTGTAACTGCAATGAAACCTGAAAGTATGAAAGATTACATAGAAGCTGGGGATATAGCTATAGTTGGAGATAGAGAAGAGATTCAAAACGCATTACTTGATCTTAATATATCTCTTATGATAATTACTGGATCACATACTCCAAGTAGCAAAATATCAGAAAAAGCTAAAAAAGCTAATATAAGTGTTATAACTACTCCACATGATTCCTTTACTACATCACGACTTATAATTCAAAGTATTCCTGTTGGATATGTTATGATCAAAGATAAGTTAGTTACATTCTCAACTAATGATTTAGTTGAAGATGTTAAAAAGGTTATGATAGAAACTAGATATAGAAGTTATCCAGTTATTGCAGAAAACGGCAAAGTAATTGGAGCTGTATCAAGATATCATTTAATTTCTAATTATAAAAAGAAAATCATCCAAGTTGACCATAATGAAAGAAGTCAATCAGTTGATGGTCTTGAAGATGCTGAAATCTTAGAAATTATAGATCATCACAGAGTTGCTGATATTCAAACTAGTGGACCTTTATATTTTAGAAGTGAGCCTATTGGAAGTACTTCTACTATAGTAGGTAAATGCTTCTTTGAAAACGGAATACGACCTTCAAAACAAGCTGCTGGACTTCTATGTGGAGCTATTATTTCTGATACATTACTATTTAGAAGCCCAACTTGTACCTCACAAGATAAAAATATTTGTCTAAGATTAGCTGAAATAGCTGGAATAGATGTTGAGAAATTTGCTAAAGAAATGTTTAAGGCTGGAACTTCATTAAAGGGAAAAACAGTAGAACAAATCTTTAATCAAGATTTCAAGCCATTTACTATGGAAGATACAAGGGTTGGTATAGCACAAGTAAATACTATGGATATTGAAGGATTTATGCCACTTAAAGAAGAAATGTTAACTTATATGAATACTAAAGCAAAAGAAGCAAAACTAGATACTGTACTTTTATTGCTTACAGATATTCTTAATGAAGGCTCTCAAATATTAGTTGCTGGTGATAGACCCGAAATAATTGAGAAAGCTTTCAATATTACATTAAAAGATAATACAGCTTTCTTAGATAAAGTGCTTTCAAGAAAGAAGCAAGTCGTACCACCAATTACAGCTGCAGTAACAGCTAAATAATTTAGTAAACTAAATTATAGTGAAAGAGTGAATAGTGAAAAAGCGAACAGTTATTGATAAAATTCTAATGAAATTTGTAAATAATAAAATAAAGGCTGAGATTTTCTCAGCCTTTATTTTATTATTCAGCTATGCTGAATTATTTCCTCAATTCTTTCACTTTTCACTATTCCATTTTCACTATTTTGCTTCCCATTCTTATCTAGCTCTCATATTATTAACCATTCCCCACATTTCATCTGCAGTTGTAATCCCTCTTGAACTAAGTTCAAAAGCTCTTTGAGTTAATATCATTTCCGAGAATTCAGTTGCTATATTTACATTTGATCCTTCTAATGATCCTTGGTATATATCAAAGTTAGTAGTTCTTTGCACCTCTACACCTTGAGCTGGAGTAAATAAATTTTCTCCAATTGCTAAAAATGCTCTATCACCTACTGCTGTATATAATGGAATTTCTGCAACTTGTACAAAGTTACCTCTATCTTTAATATAAACTTGTCCTTTTTTATCCACAAGAAAATTATCTTTGTTAAATACTACATTATTCTCTGAATATCCATTTAAATAATTAAGTTCTAATTTATTTCCTCTATTATCTACAATTTTACCATTAGCATCAATTGCAAAAGCGCCATCTCTAGTATAGGCTTCTCCTCCATCTGATGAAATTATTTTAAAATAACCTGATCCATCAATTGATAAATCTGTACCTCTTAAAGTTTCTTGCAACATGCCTTGAGAATTATCTCTATACCATTCTGAAGTTCTTGTACCTGTTCCAATTACAGCATCTTTATCATTAATTGGATTTCCCATCCTATCTAAGGATTCTGTTAATAAGTCTTTAAACCCAACTTCTATTTTCTTATATCCCATAGTGGTTGAGTTCGCTAAATTATTAGAAATTGCATCTAACTTATCTTGATTTGCATTCATTCCACTTCTTGCAGTCCATAATGTTCTTAGCATAAATTTATCCTCCTACTATTTAACTACACCTATTTCATTTGCAGCTTTCCCTAATGTTTCATCAATAGTTTGAATTATTTTTTGATTAGTTTCAAAACTTCTCATTGTAGTAATCATATTTACCATTTCATTCGAAACACTTACATTTGAAGCTTCTAATGATCCTTGAGCAACAGAAACTTGTGCATTATATATAGGATTTGTTCCTCTATAGTAATTATCTCCTATTTTTTCTAATGTCTTATAATCTTGAAAATCTGCTGTTGCTAAAGTATGTGTTGCTCTATCACCTATGTAAAGATTATTATTTCTATCTAATACAAACTCATCTCCACCTACAAATATTGGTTCAAGAGTTCCTGTACTTTTATTCATTCCTAAAACTCTATCTCCATCAGTATTTATAAGATATCCATCATTTCCAACTTTAAAGCTTCCATCTCTTGTATATACTACTTCGTTACCTGCATTAGTTTGCTTTTGTATAGCAAAAAATCCTCTTCCTTCTATAGCAAAATCTGTTTTTTTATCTGTACTTTTTATAAGCCCTTGTGTAAATGCTGTATCTACACTATCTATCTTAGCCCCTAAACTTATTGCTCCTAGCTTTTGAGTTATATTTTTACCATTAACTACTTTATCTCTATTTTGAATCATAACTTCATCAAAGCTTTTTATTGATAAGTTATCTCCTTTAAATCCAGTTGTATTTGCATTTGTTATATTATTCACTATATTAGATTGCTTATTTTCCAATGATATTAATCCTGATACAGCAGTATATAAACTCCTAATCATTATTCTCAACTCCTTTAAATAATACTTTACATTCATCCTCATAGTGCATTCCAAGGCCTCTAGCCTTCTCTTCTATTTTATCATTAGAAAGTTCTTTATTATAACTATATCCAAACATAAATATTGAAGTCAATACCATTCCGATGCCTATTCCCATAAGTATTTTTCTATCAGTTAAAAAATCAATTACTATACCTATTTTCTTAATAAACTTTTTATTAATAGTACTTCCCCCTTACCTATGGATAATTTCTCACATATTTCTTCATCTCTTAATCCATTTTGTAAAAGTGACTTTACACTTTCCATCTTATCATTTTGAAGCTTTTTTTTATTATTAAAATTTATTTCTGATATTACATCATTTTCTATTATATCTTCTTCTAAAATGATTTCCGAATTTTCTTTTTCATAATCATCTATATTATATTTATTATCGTCTACTTCTTTATTATTCTTTATATAATTCAATGACTTTTTTAATACTTCAATTTCTTTTTGCAAATCTAAAACAGTTTCTGCTAAATCTCTTCTTATTGAAATAATTTCTACATCATAATCCTTATTATTATTCATTTCTTCTCGATTTAGTATTTTTTCAAAGGATTTATCTTCTTTTTTTATAGCTTTAACATTTAAAATTATAAGTATAATTCCTATTAATATTATTAATACAGGAAGCATATAATCCTCCCTTTCCTATTCTTTTAAGTATAAATTATATGTAATTTATTTTTTGCATTACACCTCTTAAATTCCTTATGGCTCTACTATGTAACTGACAAACTCTAGATTCTGATACTTCTAAAATTTGTCCTATTTCTTTTAAAGTTAATTTTTCATAATAATATAACTTTAATATAAGCTTATCTTTTTCCTTTAGATCTTCTATTGCTTTTGCAAGAACTTCTAATTTTTCTTTATCCTCTAAAGATTCTTCTGGTGAAACAGAGTTTTTATCTTCTAACGTCTCCATAATAGTAACATCATCATCATCTGAATATATTATAGATTCTAAGGACATCACTGACATATAATTTATATAATTTTCAATTTGAGAAACTTCTTCCTCTGATATTTTTAGTTCATTTGCAATTTCTTTTAGATTTGGTTCTCTCATGTATATATTTTGAAGTTTTTCTACGCATTCATTATATCTAGCTAGTTTATCCATAGCACCTTTAGAAATTGGTCTGTTTTTTCTTATTTCATCAATCATTGACCCCTTTATTCTTAAAGTAGCATAAGATGAAAACTTCATGCCTTTCGTTGAATCGTACCTATTAATTGCATCTAAAAGCCCAACAATTCCATAGCTTACTAAATCCTCATATTCTATATATTTGGTTTTACCAATCATAACTCTAGAAGCTAAATATTTAACTAGTGGTATATATTTTTCTACAATTTGTTCTTTATGAATTATAGGGCTTTGACATTCCATATTGTTAACCTCCTCTAGATAAGTTCTCTTTGTTTTCTCATTATCCTAAATACTGTTCTTATTATTTTCTCTCTTGTTACATTGTCCATATCATCAAAATCTATTCCACATATATACTTCTTATCTTCTGTTTTTTCTATCCTTACGATTTTTCCTCTTACAGTTATCTTCTCATTATCATGAATTAAGTTTGCAACTATAATATCATTATATGATAATTCTTCCTTTATTTTAATTCTCATGCCACCACCACTTAAGTCAAGTAAAAGTGCATGTTGATACTTTTCTTCTTCTCTTATTTCTTTTTCAAGTTCTTCTTCCTTTATATAGTTAATCACTTGTAGTATATTAACTCTTACATAATTTCTTCTTTGTATTCTAGTTATTTCAAAAGGCTTTCCAATCCTATAAAATGGAATATTATTTTCTGTAGTTCTTCCTAAAACTTCACTCTTATAACCAAAAACATTGCCTTTATCATCATAGAATATTTGCTCTAATTTTTCTCCATCTTCTAAAGTTAAATAAATTCCATTAGATACTGGAATCGCTATTAAAATTTCTTCATCCTTTATATCTTGAACGGTTGATTTATAAATATCTTCCTCCCATAAAACATCAATTTTACAATTTATAACAAGCTCTAATTTCGTCATTACCGCTAATCCCCCTAAGAAAAAATATTAAATAATTTTCTGAATAACCCTTGAGCCCCAACACCTATAGTTTCTTTTTTCTTACCCATAATTTTATCCGCTATCTCAATTACAGATTTAGCTGCATCACAGTTTGGATAGCTTATTACAAATGGCACTTGTTCCCTTACTGCCATAACAAGTTTTCTATCTTCATAAATACTTCCTAAATAATCAACGTCTAATGTCAAAAATTTATTTACAGCAGCTTTAAATTTTACAAAAGTTTGGCTTCCTTCTTTTTTATCTAACGCCTTATTAACAACTATATTAGCTTTGTTTTTTATTTTAAAGTGATTTACTGCCTTTAATAGGCTATATCCATCTGTTAATGAAGTAGGTTCCGGAGTGGTTACTAATATTAATTCATCACTACAAGCTATAAAAGCTAATACACTTCTGCTTATTCCCGCGCCTGTATCTATAAATATATAATCAAATCCTTCTAGCATTTCTATTTTTTTTAAGAAAATATCTCTTTGATTTTGTTGTAAATCCTCTATATTATTTAATCCACTTCCGCCTGGTAATAATTTTACACCTTCTGGTCCATCAACAATTATATCTTCTATAGCTAATTTGCCATTAATTAAATCTAAAACACTATGCCTAGGGTATATTCCCATTAAAACATCATCATTCCCCATGCCTATATCTGCATCAAATATTAATACTTTCTTACCTTTTTTAACTAATGTAATTGCCAAATTAACTACAAAATTACTTTTTCCAACTCCACCTTTACCTGATGTTATAGTTATTATTCTAGCATCTCTTTTAAAATTTTCTTGTACTTCACCTCTTGCTAACCTTCTTAAACTTTCTGCTTGGTCTAACATATAGTTTCCTCCCCTAGAATAAGTTTTTCTATTTCATTCTTTGAAGGTACTTTTATATCATCTGGAACATCTTGTCCTGTGGTAATATAAGCTATAGGTTTATTTGACCTTTTTACTATGTTGTACACACATCCATAAGTACTGGTTTCATCTAATTTAGTTATAATTAATTCTTCATAAGCAAGTTCATTATATCCCTCTAAAATCGTTTGAATATCTCTATTCTTGGTAGTTCCACTCATCACAAGCATTATATGATCAGCATTAACCTTTTGAATAAATGCTCTAAGTTCTGATATTTGCATTGTATTTTTGCTGCTTCTTCCGGTTGTATCTACTAAAATTACATCACAACTTTCTAGCTCCTTAACAGCACCTTCCATCTCTTTTAAGGTTATAACCACTTTAAATGGTATATTCATAATTTCAGCGTAAGTCTTTAGTTGCTCAACGGCTCCTATTCTATAGGTATCTATAGTAATTAACCCAACTTTCTTTTTTTCTATTAAGGCTAATCTTCCCGCAAGTTTAGCTATAGTAGTAGTTTTTCCTACTCCTGTTGGTCCCACCAAAACTACTTTTCCACTTAAGTTGTTAGTACTAATATCAATTTCTTTTTCTAATAAATCCATAAAATCTTTTTTAAACTCATCTATATTATCATAATTTTTAGCCAATAAATCAATTAAAAGTTTTTCATCAATATCTATATCTCTTAGATATTCTGATATTAAATCTTTTTCTTCTTCTTTATTTGTATTTTTTATAACTCTATTTAGTAATTCCTTAATTTCTTTAACTTCATTTTTTATATTCTCACTATTAACCTCTTCTTTGACTTCTTCTTTAATTATTTTCTTATCTTTTTCTGAAATAATTTTCTTTATGCTATCTAGAGAGTTTCTAAAATCTATATCCTCTTCTTTTTCTCTAGCAAATTTGTTTTTTTTATCTATTTTATTATTTTCAAGTGCTGCAGTAACTTCAATTAACTTAGGTTTAAAATATCCTTTAATTCCTGATTCTCTTATTTTTCTTTGACTTATTATAATAGCATCTTTACCTAGCTCGTATCGTATTCTAGTAAGAGCTTCGTTCATATTTTTTACTAAGTATTTTTTTATTACCATTATAATGAGACAACTCCTTCTGTTCTTATTTCAACATCATTTGGAATTTCATTTAATGATATAACCATTATATGTGGAAATACCATTTCTATAAGTTTCCTAAATACTGGTCTTATATTTGGTGATACTAATATAACCGGTTGGTTGTTATAGAAATAAACTCTATCTACTTCATCTCTTATAGAACTAAGTATCTTAGTAGTTGTATCTGGATCAACCGCTGGGAAAGATCCCTGCATAGATTTCTGAGTATTAGCAGCTATTATTTCTTCTATTTGAGGAGATAATGTAACAACTGTTATACTTCTATTTTCATCTATTACTGTATTACAAATTGTTCTTGCTAATGCAAATCTAACATATTCTGTTAAAAGTTCTAAATCTTTAGTAAGTCTAGAATTATCTGCTAAAGATTCCATAATTGTTACCATATCTTTTATTGGAACCTTTTCTCTTAATAAGTTTTGTAATATTTTTTGAAGTTCCCCTATAGTCATAAGATCCGGTATAAGTTCTTCTACTACAGTACTATATTTCTCTTTAGTATTATCTACTATTAATTGAACTTCTTGTCTTCCAAGTAATTCATAAGAATGTGCTTTTATAGTTTCTGTTAAATGAGTAACCATAACAGTAGTTGGATCTACCACTGTTAATCCTTTTATTTCAGCTTCTTCTCTTTGATCTTTATTTATCCATACCGCTGGCAAATTAAATGTAGGCTCTATAGTTCTTATTCCCGCTATTTGAGAGTTATCTCCAGATGGATCCATACAAAGAAGCATATTTGCCATAAGCTCTGCTGAAGCTATAACTGTTCCTCTTATTTTTATTACATATTCATTAGTTTTTAGTTGGAGATTATCTCTTATTCTTATAGGTTGAACCACAACTCCCATTTCTATTGCACATTGTCTTCTAACAGATGCAATTCTTTGCAGTAAATCTCCACCTGTTGATTCGTCTGCTAAAGGAATTAATCCATAACCTATTTCTACTTCCATTGGTTCAACAGAAATTAAAGTCATTACATTCTCTGGTTCTTTTCTTTCCATTTCTGTATATTCTTCTTCAACCTTTGCAAGTTCTTCTTCTTGATTCTTTTGCTCCTCTTTAAATAAAAGATATGCTGCAACCCCACTTGTCACTGCTGCTAATAAAAATGGAAGCTTTGGCATTGCTGGAATTAAAGCTAAGAAAAACATAACTGCTGAAACTATTGCTAATGCAACAGGGAATGCAGTAAGTTGCTTACTAAAAGTTTTACCAAAATTATCTGAACTTCCTGATCTTGTTACTAATATACCTGATGCAGTTGATATAAGTAAAGCTGGAATTTGGCTAACTAAACCATCTCCTACTGTAAGCCTTGTATATAGCTGTGCTGCCTTTGCAATATCCATGCCACCCATTGTCCCTATAATAATACCAGCAACAATATTTATTATAGTTATTATTATACCTGCTATAGCATCTCCTTTTACAAACTTAGATGCCCCATCCATTGATCCATAAAAATCTGCTTCTGCTTGTAAATCTTCTCTTCTTTTTCTTGCAGTTGCCTCATCTATAGTTCCTGCATTTAAGTCTGCATCTATACTCATTTGTTTACCTGGCATAGCATCTAATGTAAATCTTGCTGATACCTCGGAAACTCTTCCTGCTCCGTTAGTTATTACTACAAATTGTATAATTATTATAATTAAGAATATTATTATACCAACAATATAATTCCCACCTATAACAAATTCACCAAAGGCTTCTATTATACTTCCAGCATTTCCTTCACTTAATATAAGTCTTGTTGATGATATATTAAGGCCTAATCTAAAAAGAGTTGTTATAAGCAATAACGTTGGAAATACTGATAATTGAAGTACGTTTGTAGTAAACATAGTAATCATTATAACTACTGCTGATAATGTTATATTAAATGCTAATAAAATGTCTAATAACAACGGTGGAAGAGGTATTATTATCATAAGTACAATACCAAGTACACCAAAGGCTACTAATACATCCATATTTCTATTTAAACTAAATTTCTCATTTGCAAGCAACCTTATCCCATCCTTTATTATCTAGTGCGTCTTTTTTTCTTGTCTAACTTAAATACCATAGCTAAAATTTCTGCCACAGCTTGATACATATCCTGTGGAATATCTTTATCTATTTCTACTGTACTGTATAACATTCGTGCTAAAGGTTTATTTTCTATTATAGGAACTTTTGCCTCAATAGCTTTTTCTTTAATTTTTATTGCTATTGCATCAGCTCCTTTAGCTACAACCTTTGGAGCTTCCATTTTACCTTCTTCATATTTAATTGCTACAGCTAAATGCGTAGGATTTGTTATTACTACAGTAGCATCACCTACAGATTGCATCATTCTTCTTTGTGACATTTCTCTTTGTCTTTGTTTCATTTTTGATTTTATTTGAGGGTCTCCCTCCATTTGTTTGTATTCTTCTTTGATTTCTTGCTTTGTCATTCTTATATCCTTTTGAAAAAGTATATATTGAACAACATAATCTATAACTGCTATTACAACTAATAATATAGTTATTTTTATAAATATATTAATTATTAGAGCTTTAACTTCTATACCCAATGTAGGTAAATATAAATTTCCTATTTGTATTATTTTATCAAAGTTATCTCGAATATAAGAATATGCTATAAAAATCACTATTGATATAAGTATTAAATTTTTCACTAATTCTACTAATGCTTTTTTAGAAAACATATTCTTAAATCCATTAATAGGATTTAATTTACCAAATGAAGGTTTTATGGCATCTTTAACTACTAAAAAACCTGTTTGAAGCAAGCTAGCTACAACTCCAGCTATCATTATAGGCAATATAACTGGCATTATTACTATTGCCATTTTACTTATAATAAGAGTATTTATACCCTTCAAGCTACTTTCTGTAACCTCCATAGTCCCCATATCATTAAGAAAGTATATTACATTATTCTTTAAGGAAGATACTATAAATCCACTTAATGCAACAATTACTAGAACTGTAGCTACCATGGTAATTGCAAGACCAATATCCTTACTTCTTGGAACTTGCCCCTTTTTCCTAGAATCACTTTTTTTCTTAGGAGTAGCTTCTTCAGTTTTTTCGTCTGCCCATATTAGAAGAACAAGAGGAGCAGATGTGATTATCTTTCTAAAAATATCGGGAATATAACTTATACTGCTAACAAAAAGCTTTATTATAATTGGTAATGATATTGATATAGCTAATATACCAACTAACATTTTAACTGGCATTCCAAGTATCATTACATTTATTTGCGGAACTGCTCTTGAAATAAGTCCCATGCAAAGGTCTGTTAATATTATTATCAATACTATAGGTATTGCAATTTTCAATCCTATTACAAAATACTTCCCTACAACTTCTATAAGTGTCATCATTGTATCTGGATAAAGTAGTCCCTTTCCCATTGGCAATATTATGAAACTTTCAATAAGTGATTTTATAAGCATATGATGCCCATCTACTACAAAAAAATCATTAAAGCTACATAGTGAAGTAAATTTCCAGTTATTGTTGTACTTATTTTACTATTTGGATCTATAGTATTAACCATACTTAATCCTATATGTACATCTATTAGGCTTCCTGCCATTAATACCACTTCAAAAGCTATATTAGATATTAATCCCAGTATTAACCCATTAGTAACTTCTAAAATCATATAAATAATTAAATAATAATTGCTTGTAATTAAATTTATATTTGAATAATCTATTCCTCCAAGTAATGCAAAGGAAAATATTAATGAAAACATAGCTTTTAATGCTTTCGGTGTCCCATTTGGGAAAAATATATTGGTTATAGCAAAAAAAGCTGTAACTCTTAAAAATATAAGAAATAGTGCTAAAAAGTAGGCTGTATCTATCATACCTTACCTACCTCCTACGTAGATATCTTAATAATAAGTTCAAATATTCTTTCTGTAAAGGCTACTAGTGTATGCAACATAAAGCTTGATAATACAAGTCCAACACCTGCTATTCCTATAAGCTTAGGAACAAATGTTAATGTTTGTTCTTGTATTTGAGTAGTTGCTTGAAATATACTTATTATTAAACCAATCAATATTGATACTATTAATATAGGTCCAGCTATTTTTAATGCTGTATATAATGCATCTCTTACTATTCCTATAATTAAATTTTCACTCACATTTATCACCTACCCTCCAAAACTCATTATTAAGGACTTAACCATTAGATACCAACCATCTACCATTACAAATAATAATAATTTAAATGGTAATGCTACCATTACAGGTGGAAGCATGAACATTCCCATAGACATAAGAATACTTGCTACTACCATATCTATTATTATGAAAGGTAAGAACAATAAAAATCCTATTTGAAATGCTGTTTTAAGTTCACTTATAGCAAAAGCTGGGATAACAACTGTTAACGGAATATTATCTTTTGTTATTTCCTCTTTATTTAGTTTTGATGCTTCAATAAATAATTCTAGATCTTTTTGTCTTGTTTGTTTTAGCATGAAATTTCTTAAGGGCTTACTTCCTGCCTCCATGGCCTCTTCTTGGGTTATTGTATTTTCCATAAAAGGTTTAAATGCGTTTTCATTTAATTCTGTATATACTGGTCGCATTATAAATATGGTTAAAAATATTGCTAATCCAATAAGTATTTGATTTGGAATTGATTGCTGAGCTCCTAATGCATTCTTTAAAAAAGAAAATACAACTATTATCCTTGTAAAAGATGTCATCATAATTATTATTGAAGGTAATAATGTTAAAATAGTTAGTACTATCAATAATTTTATATTATCTACATAATTCTGAGGAGAAGTAGATTCGCCGCCTACTGAAATATTTAAATCTGGTATACTTATTGGTTCAGCATTTACAGCTTTATTAAAAGTAAATATCAGAAATAATGTCATTATTAGCATAAATATATATTTCTTCTTTTTATTCATATAAATCTTCCTTTTAATTATATTTATTTCTAAATTTATATATTTTATCTCTTAAGCTTTTTACAGCTATTCCATATTGGACATTCATTTTTTCTTTTTCTATTCTTTTCTCCTCTTCTAAAATAAATATATCTTCTTCAGATATCTCATCCAATTTTTCAGTAGCATTATTAGATGAACTCAGTACATATCCCTTTTTCCCTATTTTTACTACTACTATTGATGTTTCCTTAGATATTTGAGTTCTTTCTAAAACCTTAATATATTTTCCTTCATTAATCTTATTAAGTTTATTCCCACTTATTTTAAATAATATATAAATAAGCCCAAGTACTATTGGTAATGCAAATATTAACTTAAATATTAAAAATACTAAATCCATCTTTTAAATCTACTTCCTTTATTGTACTATAATATCACTTATATAAATGTCTTTTAGCAATCCTGATGTTAGCTTTTGATTAATTCTCGCTATTATATCCCCTTTTAACACAGCTTCATTAGCTGGTTCAAAATCCTTTGCTTTACAAGATTTTATATAAAAGATAGCTATGTCTCTAATTACAACTTTTTTATCTTCTATTTCCTTTGCTAAATCTTTATTCTTACTATCATAGCTTATTGAAAGATTAAGCTTTATGTATCTTTTTGATCCTTCATCACTTAAATTTACAAATATTTCGCCAACTTCAAAAAAAGCTTCTTGTATAACAACTGGCTGTGAGGCATTATCTTTATTCATAAAATAATATACTCCTCCAAACGTTCCTCCACCTAAAACTGCTAATATAGCAATAATTAAAATCAACTTATTACCTTTTTTCTTTTCTTTTTTTTCTTCAGCCACTTCTATTCTTCCTCCTTTTCAGTTGTTACAATTAAAATATCCACTCTTCTATTTTTAGCCATATTTTCATAAGTATCATTTGGTGCTACTGGATGAAATTCACCATACCCTGCTGCACTAAATCTTGTAGGGTTTTGACCTTTTACTTCAATAAAATATCTTACTACATTAACAGCTCTATCTGCAGATAACTCCCAATTGGATGGAAACCTACTTGTATTTATAGGTCTATTATCTGTATGCCCTTCAACTAATATAGGATTTTCAACAGATGCTATAAGAGAGTTGATTTTGTTTAGTACTTCCTTACTATCTTCTCTTAAATCCGAACTTGACGTCTCAAATAATATGTTATCCCTAAGTTGTATTACTATTCCTCTTTCATCATCAATTATATCTACAATCGAAGATAAATTATTATTGTTAACAAATTCCTTAACATTTTTATACATTCTTTCTTGCTCTGTTAATTCTTCGCCACCTTCTATATTATCTTGTGTTTCCCCTCCTATTAAGGGAACTTCACCATTATACATATTATATTCTAACAAACTATTTCCTTCACTTCCATTCATCATAGAGGTAAATGCCTGTGCTATACTTTTTGTTTTTTCAACATCAACAGATGCCATAGAATATAAAAGTACGAAAAATGTAAGCAATAAAGTTACTGTATCTGCATAAGTTGGAAGCCATTCATCACCTCTTAATCCGCCTTCACTAGTCTTTTTCTTTCTTGCCATTAAATAACAACCCCTTCACCATTTTCAATATTGTTATTTAAATATTCTAATTTTTCTTTAGGTGGTAAATATGTTATTAGTTTCTCTTCTACAATTCTTGGATTTACTCCTGATTGTATTGCAAGTATACCTTCTAACATCATTTCTCTTTCTCCAACCTCTTTTGCACTTTTTTGTTTTAAATTTGCAGCTACTGGATTACATAACATATTTGCTAGAAGTGATCCATAATATGTTGTAATCAAGGCTTTTCCCATTCCTGATGCTATATTCGCTACATCAGTTAGATTTGCAAGCATTTGAATTAAACCTATTAAAGTACCTAACATACCAAAAGCTGGTGCATAAGCTCCCCAAGATAAGAAAAGCCCAGCTCCCTTTTCATGTCTATTTTCCATTTCTCCAATTTCTAATTCTAATATTTCCCTTATAGTTTCTGGTTCAATACCATCTACAACCATTTGTAGACCTTTTTTCAAAAAAGGATCTTCCATATTAACAATCTCATCTTCTAAAGATAATAAGCCTTCTCTTCTAGCCTTTTTAGAAAGTTCTGTAAAGCTAAGAATTATCTCTTTTGCAGATGATTTATTTTCCTTAAAAGCTTGAGCCATTAATTTACCAATATTTTTAACTTCTTCCAAGGAATAAGTTATTAAAAGGGCTGAAATAGATCCCCCTACTGTTATTAATACTGATGATAAATCCCAGAAAATTTTAAGACTGCTTCCACCAAGAACCATACCATAAAACATTAATATTACACCTGAAATTAATCCAATGGAAGTTAATGAGTCTGACTTTTTCATTTTATAATTACCTCCAACTATACCCTATAAGTAACAATTTTATTTTTATATCTAATTACTTTTTCTACTATTTCTTCAACACTTTCAAGAACTATATATTTTTTCCCATTAGTCAATGTTATTAAAGTTTCTGGAACCTCTTCAATTTTTTCTATGTGATCTGCATTTAGAATAATTTCTTTATTATTCATAGTTGTGACATCAATCATAAACTACCACCTCACTCTTTGTTAGTGAAAAGTTCACAAGGCACAGTGCATAGTTGATTTA
>NZ_ASRV01000066.1 GCF_000401215.1 Clostridium sartagoforme AAU1
CGCAATTTATATCATAACCTATTACATGTTCCCTTATCAAAAAACTGTGAACTGTGAATTGTGCACTATCTAACTATCTTTTTAAGTTAATTATATCTTGAAGTATTTCATCTCCAGTTGTTATCATTTTTCCTGATGCTTGGAAAGCTCTACTTGAAACTATCATATCTGTAAATTGTTCTGCTAAGTCAACATTCGACATTTCAAGCATACCTTGAAGTGAATCACCATATCCCTTTGAATTATCATCGTTTAATGTTCCTACACCACTTTTTATAATTGCATCTCCTGAGTTAACTGATGAGCTATAAAGATTTCCTCCAAGTTTTGTTAAACCTTCTGGATTTTTAAAATTTGCCATGGCTATTTGTCCAAGTGCTGCTACTCTACCATCCTCAAGAACTCCATTTATTACTCCATTCTTATCTATTGTATAAGTTTTTACTTTAAGTTCTATATCTGATCCTGGTATTTTAACCTTATCAGGAATTTTAAGAGTCTTCAATTCTCCATCATAAGATTTAAGATTTTTTGTTCCATCTACGAAGTTAATACTTCCATCACCATTCATACTTTCTATTGGAGTTCCTCCATTTGTCTCCTCTGATTCAACTCCACCAAGTTCCATAGGTTTGTTTGAAACTGTTATACCTTGATTTATCCCTTTATCTTCTAAGGCTCTAGTTAAGGCATCTTGTATATTCTTTGATGTAATAGCATTTGTCGTAACAAAATCTCCATTTATTATTATTGTTTTGTTTTTTGTATCAATAGATGCTGATGTTTTAGTTCCTGCTGTTATTGTGCCTATTTGGAATTTATATCCATTCAATGCTGCGCCTGCATCTAGAAGTATTTCTACTCCTCCAACTGTTACTTTTCCTGGAGCCTTATCAACTTCTCCTCCATCTATATTATCAGAAGTTAATCCTGTATAAGGTTTAGAAGTTCCTGATACTTTAACTTTTGGAGATTCTACAGGGTATTGTGCTAATAATGCTGCATTTATTTTATCTTGTAAGTCCTTTGCTGCTACCTTTTTAGTGAAATCTCCCTTAATAACTAATTTATGAGCATTCCCATTTGCTGCTGGCTCATATTCAACTGATAATCCTGATTCATTTATATCCGTAATCTCAAATTGCAATTCATTTAATAAAGTTCCTGTAGGAAGATCTACATTTAATCCAGCTATATTTAAAGATTTTGGAGAGCTTGCTGTAACCCCACCACTTAATTTAGCTTTATTTGATATATCAACACTACTTATATTTCCTGTTACATTTAATTGAGTTTTTAATCCATTAGCTTTTAATGCACTATTTAATTTTGTTTCTAATTCTAAATTAGTAAACTTAGCTGGATTTGAATTAAAATCACCATTTATTATTATATTTCCATTTTCAACAACTACTGTAAGTGGAGTACCTATTGCACTTTCTCCTATAGAAATAGTATAATCATTTAATTCTCCATTAGTTTGTCCTGAAAAAGTAAATCCACCTACATTTGTAGCAGTTCCTGAATTATTTGAATAAGTTATTCCTGCTGGAGAATCCACCTTACCTGAAGCATCTGATGCTCCACTTATATTTCCTAAAGTAGCTGGAGTTCCTGTAATTTTGGCTTCTTGTGTAATTGATGCTGCTTTAAGCTTATTATTCAATTCATCTTGTAAATCTGATGCATTAAATGATTTATTTAAGAAATCAGCATTTATAACTATTTTCTTTCTTCCACTTTCTACATTGACAGATAATGGATCACTTGATATTTCACCAATTTCAAAACTATAGCCATTTAAATCACTACCTTCGCTAAGTTGTATATTAAATCCTGCTATTGTAACTGATTTAGGTGCTAATGCATCTGTTCCACCTGCAACTGCTAATGAGCCTAATCCCTCAAAACTTATAGGTTTTCCTGAAACATATACTTGTTGAGATATTCCTGCTGAAGATAATCCCTTACTTATTGCAGACTCAACTTGAGCTGTTGTTAATGCTCCTGTTGAAGAGAAATCTCCATTTACTACTATAAGCTTTTCTGCTTTATTAACGTCCGCTGAAGTAACAGTCCCTGGTCCTACTGCTCCCAGTACAACCTTAAATCCATTTAATTGTGACCCTGGTCCAAATCTAAAGTCCAATCCTGCTGTACTAACTGAGTTTGGAGATAGTCCTGTTGCTTGTTGTGAACTATCATCATTAGTTAATGAGTAGCCCATAATTCTAAATCCATCACCAGTTAATAAATTTCCTTGTTCATCTAATATAAATGAACCATCTCTACTATACATTATTTCACTTCCAGAGTTACTTAAGGATTGTGCTGTTATGTTATGTGCACCTGCTCTATGATTTACTTCCAATGCTCCATCATAAATTGCTGGTCCTTTACTTACCATAAAGAATCCATCTCCATCTATTGCAACATCCAAAGCTCTACCTGTTGGCTGCATCATACCTTGAGTCATAACTGAATCTATACTTGCAAGTTGAACTCCAAGTCCTACTTGGCTTGCATTTACTCCCCCTTGATTATTAGATGGAGCCATAGCATCTGATACATTTTGACTTAACATATCGCTAAATCTTGCTCTTGATGCCTTAAATGAAGTTGTTCCTACATTTGATATATTATTTCCTATAACATCTAATTTAGTTTGATTAACTTTCATACCGCTAATACCGGAATACATTGATCTTAACATAATTGACCTCCAAAATATTATTTTTTCTTGCATCTGTCGTTCAGCAAGAATTAAGCTTCCTAATTCTAGGTCCAGCCTACAAAATTACTACACTATCTATATTAGTAAATACATTTTCTTTAGATCTTTCTTTTTCTACTGCTGTTATTACAGTTTTATTTTCTATACTTGCAATTAAAGCTACATCTTTATAAAGCATCACTGAATTCTTAGCCCCTTTATTTTCTGCCATTTTAAAACCTTTTGCTATCTCTTCCATGTCTGCAGCTGTAAAATTAATCTCTTTTAATCTATCTGCTGCATGCTTTGATAAAGTATATTCCTCACTATTTTTATTTATAGCCTCATTTAGAATATCACTAAAATTGCTTTTATTATAATTATCATCTTCGTTTACTTTATCATTTGGTATTTGAAAATTTCCTACTGGATAAGCTTTTCCGTTTATAACTCTAAAACTCAAAAAAATCACCTACTTAAATAACTTACTTATCCCATTAATCTTCACTACTCTTTATTTGCTCTTTACTATTTGAAGCCTTTACTATCTTATCATAAGTAAATTCTTTTATTTCATCTGAATCATGTAGCTTAACTCTTATTTTTACAACTCCGTTATCCTTAAGTACACCAAGAACTTCTCCTGTATATTTATTTCCATCTTCATTATTTTCACTTAATTCAACATGCTTTCCAATAAATGAAGATGCAACTAAAAACGACATATTTCCATTAATATTATTAATTGATGGTATTGAATAATCTGGAACATCTAAAACAGTAAGTACATCTGATATATCAAAATCCTTGTACACATTTGAACCATTCTCGTTAACCTCAACTGAAATAGTTGTTTTGGATGATGTTGAAGTTACAGATTTTACAACACCTGTATAAGGTACTCCTTTAGAATCCACACTCTTTAATGTTACACCTTTTCCAACCATTGAGTTATTTGCATAACTAGACATTGTATTATTTAAATTAGTCATTTGCTCCATAGAAGCAAATTGTGCCATTTGAGTAACATATTGGGTAGAATCATTATTACCCATTGGATCCATATTAGACAATTCTGCTGATAATATAGTTAAGAATGCATTCTTATCCATATCTTGTCCTGGCTTTACTACTTTAGTCCCTCTATCAGTTGCTCTTGCTCCTGTATAGCTATTTATAACATTAGACACCGTACTTTCCCCCTATGCTAATAAATTTACATTACTTTGATTAAGTAAATCTTCTGTAATATTTTCATCTTCATTAAATATAGATTCAGACTTATTAATACTTTCCTTACTTTGGTTATTGTTAAAACTCTCAGATGAGTTTTCTTCGCCACTAAAGAATGTTGTATCTTCATTGTATATTCCTATATTTACTTCCTGAATCTTTATATTTTGATCTATTAAAGTCTTCTTTATATCTTGTAAATTTGAGTTTAATAAATTATATGTCTCTTTAGACATAGCTTTTATTTCTGCTTTCATTATGCCTTCTTCTGAAAGAATCTTTATAGTCATTTCTCCAAGCTCCTTAGGATATATCTTCACCTTCAATTCTTGTACAGCATTTCTCATCATAAACTTAACATTTTTTATTATATCTAAGTCTATACTTTGCTTATTAACAACTACAGGTTCTTTTATTATATCTACATTATTTTTATTATATCTATCATAAGAATTTAGAATTTTAGAAAAAGAACTTTTATCATCTCCATCTATAATTTTAGATAATATTCTATCTTCATCAGTATTTTCATCAATACTATATTTACTTGAAGATTCATTATCTTTTAAATTCTTATCTGTAGATGTTTCATAATTTAATGTATTATCTTCTTTTAAAATATTTGATTCATCTAAAATTACACGTGATTCATAATTCTTAGATTTCTCTAAACTATTCAAACTATTATTGATTTTTTCTTGTAATACTACACTTAAAATTTTAACCTTTTCTTCATCTCCTAGACTAGAAGAAATTTTTTCTATACTTTCCTTTGGTAAAACCTCTAATAAAGCAAAAATCTTATTACTTAATTCATCATCATAGCTCTTTGTAGAAGCATTACTTAAAGTTTCTGATTTAATATTATTTAATATATTATCAGTTAAATCTTTCATATCTTTCAATAAAGTTTTTATATCTTCAGAATTTAAGTTGTTTTCCTCCAAGCCACTTAATTTTAATAAAGAATCACTTAATTTTACATCTTCTGTATTATTAAATAATGATAAAAACAAATTGTTTATATCATTATTATTTAAATTTTCTACATCTATGTTGCTTAAACCTAAATTTTCTAAATAGCCATCCTTAGAAATAACTTTGTTTAAATCTCCATTATCTAACTTATTAGTTAAAAGACTTATTAGTATATTCAGAATTTGGCTTAAGTCTTCTACATCAGATTCATTTCCTAGGAAATCTTCCTTATTTATAATCTTATCTAATTTGCTAGAAACATCACTTACTATAGATTCTGTATTCTTAGTTTCCTTAGATAAATCTGCATCAATCTTTAAAGAATTATAACCTTGCTTATCTGTAGACTCTTTAGTTGAGCTACTTGAATCATTATTATTAACTTCTTTTTTCAGATAAGCTTTAAATTTATCATTAATCTTATTGTCTTTATTAGAAACACTATTACTAGCATTGTTATTTAGGCTTTTTAACTTATTATCTAAATCAACTATCATCTTAGTACTTATCATTAATTACTCACCTCCTTTCATTGTTTTCTCATATATGCATATAAGGCAAGCTCATCATTAAATATTTGTTCTTTTCTTTCTTGTTCTTTATAAAATTCTGAAGTTTTTCTTTCCTTTAATATATCTACAGTCTTTCTTTCTATTTGCTTTTTTAGCAAATCTTCTCTTCTTATGTCAAGTTCTTTCATTTTTATATGCAAGTCTTTTTGAGTCTGTACTATCCCCTTATCTAAAGCAAATAAATAATTTCTTTTTATTTTTTGATAAGCTAAAGTTTCACCTTTATTTATTCCACTATACTTTTCATAATTGTTCTTAAGAACATTTAATCTCTCTTCTGTATTTTGCTTTTCTCGTTGTGTCTTAGTGAATAATCTTTTACTTTCATCTTCTTTTTCTATTCTTATTTCAAGGAGTTTTTCTAAGCTAAATTTAAATTTTTCTGACATAATCACCTCTCCTTTTAATTCCTAAACATTGAAAGGAGTTGCTCTAAGGAAGTGTTAAAATCTGATTTTTCCTCTATTTTTTGTTTTAAATAACCTTTTAATCTATCATTATATTGAATTGATAAATCTATCTTCTTATTACTTCCCTTAACATATGCTCCTAAATTTATTAAATCCTCCGCATCCTTATATGTTGCAAGTAAATCTCTTCCTATTGATGCTGCTTCTTTATGAGAATCAGTTGCTATATTCGGCATAAGTCTGCTAACACTATTTAATATATCTATTGCTGGATAATGGTTTTTGTGTGCTAATGTTCTAGATAAGACTATATGTCCATCTAATATACCTCTTACAGCATCTGCAATTGGCTCATTAAAATCATCGCCATCAACTAAAACTGTATAAAAAGCTGTTATAGAACCTTTATCTGATGTTCCCGGTCTTTCCATAAGCTTAGGTAATTTAGCAAACACTGATGGAGTATATCCTTTTTGAGCTGGTGGCTCTCCTATAGCTAGTCCTACCTCCCTTTGTGCCATTGCAAATCTTGTTACAGAATCCATCATCAAGATTACTTTTTTACCTTTATCTCTAAAGTATTCAGCTATAGCTGTAGCCGTTAATGCCCCTTTAATTCTTATTAAAGCTGGCTTATCTGAAGTTGCACATACAACAACCGATTTTTTCATTCCTTCAGGACCTAAATCTTTTTCAATAAATTCTAGTACTTCTCTTCCTCTTTCTCCAATAAGGGAAATTACATTTATATCAGCTTCTGCTTCTCTAGCAATCATCCCTAGAGTTGTACTTTTACCAACACCTGAGCCTGCAAAAATCCCTATTCTTTGTCCTTCTCCAACGGTTAAAAAGCCATCTATTGCTCTTACTCCTGTTGGAAGAATTTCTGTTATTCTTTTTCGTTTTAATGGATCTGGAGGTTGATTTTCCAAAGGATATTCTTCCCCTAGGAAAATACTTTCCCCCTCAAGTGGATTTCCTAAACCGTCAAGTATTTTCCCTAATAAATCATCAGAGCACTTCACTTCTAGCGGCCTTCTTTCAGGTACTACCCTACATCCTGGTGATATTCCTATAAGCTCTCCAAGAGGCATTAATAATACAGCATCTTCTCTAAAACCTACAACTTCACATTTAATTGGAAGATTATCCTGATTATATATAGTACAAAGTTCTCCTACGAAAGCCTTAACTCCTTGAACTTCAACCGTAAGCCCTATTATTTGCTTAACTGTACCCTCTAAATAATAAGTATTAGCTTCTTTTACTTTTTTATTTAATAAATCAAAATCTATATTTATCATATCTTCACCTAATTATTACTTAAATAATGCTTCTTCAAGTTTTTCTAAAGCAATATCTAACCCAACTATAGCTCTTCCAGTATCCTTTTCTATAATTGCATTTCCACTTTTCATCAAAGGATCCTCAAGTATAAATATTTCACCTTTTATAGCATAAGCTTTCTTATAGTAATCTCTTTTTTCTTCAATTGCCTTAATATGATCTTGATTACATCTTATTATTATATTTTCTTCTCCTTTAGCATCTTTTAAGACATCTTCAATTAAAGATGTAATGCCATCAGATTCTTGCAATTCTTTTTTGGCTATTATTCTAGCCATTTCATATGCAAGTTTAATAATATCTTTCTCTTTGTTTAGTAAATAGTCTTTATATTCAATATTTGCATACTTCAATATTTTTTCTGACTTTTCTATATTTTCTTTTACCATTAATTCTGTTTCTATCTTTATTTTTTCTAAACCTTCTTTATATCCATCTTCAAAGCCATTTTCTTTTCCTTGGTTATAACCTTCTTCATAAGCCTTCTTTTCAATTTCTATAATATTCTTCCTAGTTTGCATAAGAAGTTCTTCTGCTTCAGTCTTAGCTTTTTTTAAAATATTAGCTCCTAAGTTTTCATAACTTTTTCTTATTTCATCCTCAATTGATTTTCTCTCTAACTGACTTTCTTCTTCTAAAACTTCAACTTTAGTTACATAATTAGTTTCTATTTTCTTTTTTGATGTTTCCTTAGTAGATTCATTTTTTATAAGATTATAATATAATTGCATCTTCTCCACCTCTTGAAATTATTATTTCTTGGGCTTCATCTAACCTTCTAATTATAGAAACAATTTTTTGCTGTGCTTTTTCTACATCCATAAGTCTTACCGGACCTAAGAATTCCATATCTTCCTTTAAAGCAGCTGCAGCTCTCTTAGATTGGTTTCTATAAACAGTGTTTGCAACTTCATCAGAACATCCTTTAAGAGCAAGTGCAAGTTCTTTTCCATCAACTTCTCTAAGAATTCTTTGAATTGATACATCATCAAGAGTGATAATATCTTCAAATACAAACATTGAGCTTTTAATTATATCTGCAAGTTCTGCATCTTCTCTTTCTAAGCTTTCAGTAATATTCTTTTCTGTTGTTCTATCAACTTGATTTAGAATATCAACTAAAGTCTCAACTCCTCCAAGGGCTGTCATTTCACTTCTAACAACATTACTTAATTTACTTTCTAGAACTTTTTCTATTTCTTTTATTACCATTGGTGAAGTATTGCTCATAGTTGCAATTCTATATGCAACTTCACTTTGTATATCCTCAGGTAATTCAGCTAAAACTTGCGCTGCCTTATCTGGTTGAAGGTAGCAAAGAATTAAAGCTATTGTTTGTGGATGCTCATAACTTATAACATTCAAAAGTTGATGAGCATCAGCTTTTCTTGCTATAGAAAATGGTCTATATTGCTGTGTAGCTTCCGTAACTTTCCCCAATATCTCATTTGCCCTTTGAGTTCCTAAAGCTTTTGATAATAGGGTTCTTGCATATTCAATTCCACCTTCTATTATATAATCTCTAGCCTTATTCATTTCTAAAAATTCATCTAATATAGTTTGTCTTTGCTCTGATGTAACTGAAGATATGTTAGCTATTTCATATGTTATTTTTTGTATCTCTGGTTCAGGAAGTTTTTTTAAAATGGCTGATGACGCCTCAGGGCCTAAAGTTATAAATAATATAGCCGCCTTTTGTACTCCATTTAATTTTGATGAATCTCTTGCCATTTTATCACCTCTCATTATCTGCTAGCCAAGATTTTACTATATCTACAACTTGATCTGGTTTATCTGTTGCATATTTCTTTATCTCATTTTCAATATGCGCCTTTGGATTTATACTTTCAAAGTTAATTGGATCAAACTTTTCAGTATTTTCTCTTGAAACTCTATCATCTATAACAACATCTAACAGACTCTCTTTTTCCTCTTTTTTACTCTTAGATTTTCTTCTAATTAAAATTAAGCTTATTATAACCAAAATAAGTGCTAATACTCCTAAACTTGAGTATAATATTATTTTATTTCTTTTTTCCTTTGCTAATAATTCATTTATTGCATCAAATTCTTTTTGTGCTTCTTCCTTTGTTACTGGATCAAAAGTCATTCCAACTACTGATACATTATCTCCTCTTTCTGTACTTATACCAATGGCATTTGATACAGATTTTTCAATAGCTGCTTGTACATTTGCATCTAAGTTTCCATCTACAAATACAGATGCCGTAAGTCTTTTTACTTCTCCTGGAGCACTAATAGTTTTAGTTTCTGTTTTTCCAACTTCATAATTAGTTTTAACTTCTTCTCTTGAAGATGTTCCTCCAGTTGCTCCATCATCTATTGTATTTTGCATATTATTATCTACAGGAGCTCCACTATTCTCTCCTGAGCCAGTTGTATTATTTTCTTTAATGGTTTCTTGGCTAATTATAACCTTATTAGGGTCTATTATAGTTTCTGTCTTTTGCTTTGAATCAAAATCTAGCTCCACATTAACAGAGCTTTTAACCTTATTTTTTCCAACAACTGGTTCTAAAAGCTCAACAATAGACTTTTGTATATCTTCTTCATATTTTTTTTCTAAACTAAATTGTTTTTCTACAGAATCTGAACTTACTTCTGCACTTTCTGTGTTGTTTAAATCCTTAGTTAGAAGATTCATATCATTATCCATTACTTCGATATTCTCTTTAGGTACATTTTCAGTACTTCCTGAAACAAGTGCAACTATTGATTCTACTTGTTCTCTACTTAATTTATTACCTGGAACTAACTTTATATATACAGCAGCTTTTCCCGGTTCTTTATCTTCTACAAAAACAGAATCCTTTGATGGAGTTATATGTACTCTTACCGTCTCTACTTGTGAAAAGCTTTTTATAGTTTTCTCAAGTTCTCCTTGTTGCATTCTCAACTTCTTTAATTTAAATTCTTCATCCGTCATTCCAAAAGAATTTCCACTATCCATTAATTCATATCCAGCACTTCCCCCTGAAAGTTCTGGAGCAAGTTCTAACCTTAATTCATCAACCATATCTTTTGGAACCAATATAGTTTCCCCTTCAATTTTCATGTCCACTTTTTTTTCTTTTAATTTACTTGTTACAAGTTGTGCATCACTTGCTTCTAAGTTAGAAAATAAAACTTTATATTTAGTAGCTGAATTATAAAAAAATAAAGACCCTATAGCAATAATTACCGTTACCAATGTAGCTATTATTGCTATCTTTATTCCTTTACTAAAGGATTTAAACTTCTCCTTCAGCTTACCAAAGCTTTCCTTTAGCTTATCCATTAATAGCACTCCTTACTTATTACAATTGCATTCTTGTTAATTCTTGTACAGCTTCAACAACTTTATTTCTTACTTGTATTGCTAATTGAAGTGACATTTTAGCTTCTTCCATGCCAAGAATCATTTCATGAAGATCAACTTCTCCTCCTGAAACAAACTCACTTGTCATATTATCTGCTTCAACTTGTTTTTCATTTAACTTATCTAAATTATCTTTTAATATATTTTGAAAGCTGCCTTCTATAGAGTTTGTTTTATTACTACTATTGGAATTTATGCTATTCTCAAATATTTTTTCAGTTGGAATAAAATTATTAATTATCATATATCATCCTACCTTCCTAGTTCTAGTGTTTTAGTAAACATACTTTTTGAAGCATTCAAAGTATCAACATTAGCTTCATAAGCTCTTGAAGCTGCTATCATATCTGCCATTTCATTAAGTAAATTAACATTTGGCATCAAAACATAACCATCTTCATCTGCATCTGGGTGTGTAGGATCATATACACTTTTAAGTGGAGATTCATCATTTACAATTCCAACAGCCTTTACTCCATTAAGATTTTTTGCTTCATCTAAATTTTCTTGAAATACTGCAATCTTTCTTACATAAGGTTTTCCATCTTCACCTCTTGTAGTTGTTGCATTAGTTATATTGGATGTTATTGTATCCATTCTTAATCTTTCTGCTGAAAGACCACTTGCACTTATTCTCATAGTATTAAAAAGTCCCATAATTAATTGCCACCTCCTGATATAACACTTTTAGTCATACTTAGTTTAGAATTTGCTTGAGTAATTAAAGCATTATACATTAAGGTATTTGTTGCTTGGTTTACCTTTTCTAAATCCATATCTACATTATTTCCATCACTTCTCATGCTTGTACTACTATCTTCCTTAACACTAATTAAGGAATTATCTGAACTTCCACTTAAATGTTGGCTTTTAGTTTTCTTCAATGAAAAACTTTCTGTTGCTTTAGTCAAATTTTCTTCAAAAGAAACATATGACTTTTTAAAATTTTTAGTATTAATATTAGCCATATTATTTGCTATAACTTTTTCTCTTAATGCTGATGCATCTAAACCATACTTTATAAATCCCATTGTGCTATCATTATATATATTCATAATACCTCTCCTAAAACTACATTTTTTTCATTTTATTTCTATATAATACCATAAAATAAATTTATTTTTTATAATTATCTGTATATTCAATTAAAATTCTACATACTAGTATTATAGTTTAATATAAATTATTTTTCTATAATAATTTTCGAAAAAACTCCACTCAAAATTTTACATTACTTCTGTATAAATAATTAAATTGCCTATTTTATATATTTTATTACATATTTATACATTATTTTTATCGACATGATATGCATTATTTTATCTATTTATAAAAAATAAAAAAACAGAGGATTTTTTACAATCCTCTGTCGATAAATTATTTTAAATTTTCAAGAATTCTTAATACATCTTGTGGAAATTTGTTAGTTTGTTGCATTAACGCTATTGAACTTTCATGTAATATAGAAGTTTTTGCATACTCTGCCATTTCAAATGCTATATCAGTATCTCGTATTCGACTTTCTGCACTTTCTAAATTAAGAGAACTTCCGCTTAAGTTTTCTGCTGATGTTTCTAATCTATTTTGAATTGCTCCATATTTGCTTCTTACTGAACTTAAAGTACTTATTGCAGAATTTATAATATTTAAGTTGTTACTTAAGCTTTCTTTATTAGTTACATCCATATCCTTCAATGAATTACCTTGTGAGTCAATAAGCATTTCAGTTGTTACATTAAATATTGGTATATTTACTTCGTCCTTTACATTTGCTCCAACTACATGATTTAAATACTTAGGAAAATCATTATTAGTAACATTTTCTGAATTTAATAATTTTACTCCATTAAAACTAAAATTATTTACAGTATCATCGATATGTTCCTTAAGCTGATTAATTTCTCCTTGAATTATTTCTAAGTCCCCATCATTTTGCACTCCACCAGCTTGAACAGTTAATTCCTTTATTCTAGATAAAGTTTCATTAACAGTTGCTAGTGCTCCATCCGTTGCTTGAATCATAGAAACTCCATCTTGAATATTCTTTTCAGCCATTTGAAGACTCCTTATTTGCATTCTAAGTCCTTCACTTACCCCTAGCTTATTAGGATTATCCTTAGCTGAATTAATCTTACTTCCCGTACTTATTTTATTTAAAGTTGCCGCCTGCACTGTTAAATTCTTTTTATAATTTCTATATACATTTAAAGATTCCATATTTTGATTTAATCTCATAATATTAACTCCTAAACTTACATCATTTATTAACCATACTTTTCACTTAATTAAATTATCGATAAGAAAATTTAATTCTTAATAGGGAAAATAAACTTAATTTACTTTATTAGCAAAGAAAAATAACTAGTGCTTGTTATAAAGAAGATTGTTATAATTAATAATAAAATTATAGTTAACTTCAAAATCATATAAAAAATTTAAAGAAAGCAGGTAAATAATAAATTATGAATGAAATTATAGGAAAATTAGAACATGTGACAAAAAAGTTTCCACATAAAGAACTAAAAGAAGCAATTAATCGAAAAGAAGAAGTAACCCCTATATTACTAGATACTTTAGATAAAATTATTCAAAATTCAGAAGAAGTTGATTTTGATTATATGTTACATATGTATGCTCTATATTTATTAGCTCAATTTAGAGAAAAAAGAGCATTCCCTAAAATTATAGGCTTAATTTCATTAGATTCTGAATATATAGAAGAATTACTTGGTGATACTCTGACAGATGGACTTTCATCAATTATATATAGTACATATGATGGTCAGATTTCAGTCCTAAAAAATGTTATTGAAAATCAATCAATTAATAAATATGCTCGTTCAGCAGTTTTGGATGTTTATGCGCAATTATATTCTGATAAAACAATTAATAAAGAAGAACTTATAAGCTATTTAAAAAAATTAATTTATGATATTGATTATGATGAATATACAGATTTAGCAACTGATGTGCAGGGAGTTGTTGTTGATAATCATATTTTTGAAATGATTGATGATATACAGTTTTTGTATGATGAAGATCGTATAGATATTTTTATGCTTGGAGAATATGATGATTTTATAGATTTGATTTATCTTTATAAAGACAAAATTAATCCAGTAAGATATATTGATGATACCATTAAAGAAATGGAATGGTGGGCATGTTTTGAACAATCCAATAACTCAAAAGAAAAACTAGACTTTAAGAAATTAGAAAAACAAATAATGAAAGATATAAGCAAAAAATATTCTAAGCCAAAGAAAGAAAAAATAAGTAGAAATGACCCGTGTCCATGTGGCAGCGGAAAGAAATACAAAAATTGCTGTATTAATAAGAGTTCTAGTGAGAAAGAAATTTATATTAATACTGGTGAGAATATAGAAGGATTACTACAGGATTATCCTATTGAAGAAGGAGTAAAAGAAGAAAGTCAAGTATTAATAACTGATATTTTTGATGAAGAATCAATAAATATAGATAAATTAGTGTACTTAGCTTTGCATTATCGTGCTATTCCAATGTGGATTGAAAGAAATATAGATGAAGAAAATAAAAATAAAATAATATATTTAACTAAAGCTAGTGAAGAATTCTTATTTAAGTGTGAAAAAGAAGGTATAACTTCCTTTGAAGAATATGATAAAAAGTATAAGATTCATTATAGAAGCAAAGATTGGTTTAAAGCATTTGAAAACTTAATAAAAGAAAGTAACAATAAAGCAGCATATAAGAATACTTTAAAAAACATAAAAAAAATTATATCAGATTTTTCATAGGAAAACTTCTTTATAGAGGCAAATTAGTTCCTATTCTTACCCCTATGAGTCTTTAAGGGGGCATACTGTGCCCCTCTTACTACTCTTCATATATTTCTGCTGAAATCTCCATTATTGTATTATAATTTAACTTATGATATTATTAAGCTATAAACTTTCAGAAAGTGTTGACTTTTTACTATTAAAAGAGTATCAAGCAGAAAAAGAAAACTTGAAGTTATTGGATAAAAACTAAGCATTGCTTAGTTTATTTTTTATAGAAATTTTCTACAAAATGCCAGGAGATAACTAGATACTGTACCTCTACTAATCTTTTAAACTATAAAAAGCAGATGTCAATATCTTAAGCATGATTCAATATAATGTGTTACCTTATCATTTTCTATCACTTCATTAAGAATTTTTTGGAAATTTATTCTACCCTGGTTTATTTGGGAGGACAGGCTTTGCTGGACTCACTTGCTAAAAGTATATGAAATTTCCTTCGTTAATCACCTAGGATGTTATCAAAGGAAAAATCACTGAGCTTAATATTCTACTCTAGATCCTTGTGATTACTAATGTGTTTTTGCTGATAAATTTAACGTTGTATTTTAATTAAAATTAGCATATAATAATATAAATATTAACTTGGAGGTATAAGTATGCCAAATATAAAACCAATTTCAGATTTACGTAATTATAATGAAATTTTGAAAGATTGCCAAAACGGTGAACCTGTTTTCTTAACTAAAAATGGCAGAGGAAAATATGTACTTTTAGATATAGAAGATTATGAGAAACAACAAACTATTTTGAAGCTATTATTACAATTAAATGAAGCTGAAGAAGCCATTAAAACAGGAGATGAATGGCAAAACTTAGATGATTTAAAACGTAACCTTGGAGTTTGATATGAACGCAAAAATTAGAATAAACCCTATAGCAGCTACCGATTTGCAAGAAATAAAAAATTTTATTTCTGAAGATAATGTAAATTCTGCTACAAAAGTAGTTAGTGGAATTATAAAAAAAATTGAAAGCTTATCTAGCTTTCCTAATATCGGCAAAATGTTAATGTATAAAATAAAACTAAAAAGTAAATACAGATATATTATCTATGATCAATACATCATCTTTTATATTTATGAAGATAATATAGTTTCAGTTCAGCGTATTTTACATGGAAAGAGAGATTATTTGACACTACTTAAGGACTCGGAAAATAATAATTAAAAATCGCTTGAGTATATCCACTTTCGCCAAAATTGCATCCCTAGGTTCCTTACGAGGGAGATAACCGACTGAGCTTGCTATTGAAAAATAAAATATAATCAATTTGCCTATATCTAAAAAGTATAATAAAAAGAGTTAAAAACTCATTTTATTATACTTTTCTTTATTTTTTAATAAATTACAGCCTTAGATAATGACTGAGTTTAAATTCTTAATAAAAAATAGAATTTTTAATCTTACATAACTTTCACTTGGAAATTTATTCTACCCTGGGTCGCTTATTATAGAATATCTAGAGATTTAAAATCAATTTTTAAGTTTTTAAATATATTTACTTTTATTTCATCATTAAATGAATACACTGAAGGTGCTCCATATCCCATTTTTTCTAATGTATATACTAAAATATTTTTTTGCATAGGATTAACAATCCAATATTCCTTAACTTTATATTCTTCGTATAAATTTAATTTTTTAATATAGTCATTTCTGGGATTGAAAGGAGATACAACCTCAACAATCATATCTGGAGAACCAACGCACCCTTTATCAGTTAATTTACTTTTATCGCAAATAACAGATATATCAGGCTGAACAATATTTTTTGAATGTTTTAATTCTTCATCATCATTTTTAAGAACTACATCAAAAGGAGCAGGGTAAATTTCACATGATCCATTATTAGATTTTATATAACTTCTTATTTCTGTTAAAACCTCTGTTACTATTTTTTGATGTATTCTACTAGGTGCTGGTGACATTGCAAAAATTCTTCCATCTATGATTTCAATCACTTCATCTTCTATAAATTTTAAATAATCATCATAAGTATAAATTTTATTTTCTACTGCATTAATAGTCATTGAATCACATCCTCTCAACCTTGTTAACTTTTATAAATATTCTTAAATCCCTTAATTCTAGAAATTTATTTATAAATCCATCTCTTTCTTTATATTATATCCTAACTTTGTAACCTTTTAAACTATAAAAAGCAGATGATTTCGATCATCTGCTTAATATTTTCCAGAACTTACACCCCTCTACTGATATTTGACTAGCTATATTTATCATTTCATCTTTATTAATATCACTTTTCACATTTAATATATATCTTAAGCATGATTCAATATAATGCGATATATTATCCTTTTCTATCACTTCATCTAAAAGTAAAACCCTGTACTAATATATCTATTATATCCTATTATCATTTTTTCTTATATTTCATTTTCCAATTTTTACACCCTTAGGGTGTTTACAAAGGAATTCCTTACCCCCGATGATCTTTCTGAGGAACGACCATCATTGTTTTAATTTTCATATTTCTTTTTTAACTCAATTACTTTTTCCATTGGTAATTCTGTTTCACTAGCTATTTGTTCAATATTTATCCCCATTAATAATAGATTTTCTGCTACCTTTAATGCTTTTTCTATTGCCCCTTTTTCCTCTGCTGACTTTATCCTAGTCCTTTGGTCGCTAATTTCTGCATATTTAGCTTCGTATAACATTCTAGCTTTTTCATCTTTGCTTATTACTTTTAGTAGATTATAAGCCATTTTTATATCGTTATTTTTTTCTGCTAACACTTCCATCTCCCCCTTTGATTCTGCATCTAAAAATTCCATCCACTGAACTATTGGATCATTTTCATCTCTTTCAATATCTTCATCAAAAAGTTTCGGTATCTCTAAGAAATGTACTTCAAGTATGTCAGTCAACCTATAGCCTGTTTTATCTTCTGTTATGTGATAGCTTGAATATAATTTCTTTAGTGGTGTACATTTAAAGTCTACTATATTTATAGTTACACATTTCTTTAATTTATCATATGTTTATCCTAGTTTTATTTGACTTGTGTACATCCTGCTCCAGTAAAACATAGTTCGTTCTGCCATATATTCTGTTGGTATTATCTGTATTTCTACATCTATTTGCTTTCCTAATTTAGTCCTTACCCTTACATCTAAAATTCCTTTTCTATCTTCTTTGAATTCCTTTATAAGTTCGCTATTTATTATTTCTATTTCATCAAATTCTTCTTCAGGAAGAGTTAATATATCACTTAGTAATGCTATTAATAACTCTTTATGTTTTTCGTTCCCAAATATATACTTAAACACGAAATCATATTTAGGGGACATTATGAAGTTATCGTCTATCTCTACTTGTTTATTATCTTCATATTCCTTAGTCATATAATCACATCCTCTATTTCTATATTTAAATATCATCATGAACTATATTAATCTTTTCTATATTAGGTTTTCATTTATCACT
>NZ_ASRV01000067.1 GCF_000401215.1 Clostridium sartagoforme AAU1
CATCATGAACTATATTAATCTTTTCTATATTAGGTTTCATTTATCACTTAAATTATTTATTTCCTTATATATTATTATATCCTATTATCATTTTTCTTAAACAAAAATGACTATAATTTCAATAAACTATAGTCATTTTCTTATATTATATTTTTGATTCCTAAAGTATATTTCAATTCCATCTCTTTCTATTTGTGTTTTTATATTTTCATTTAAAGAATCTAAAAACACAATGTCACAGGAGTATATTCCTATTACTTCATCTATCTCCTCTACAATGGTTCCCTTACTTTTTCCTGTATAACTTATACATAAATCTATATCAGAATTTATATTTTCAGTACCCTTTGCCCTTGAACCAAAAAGTATTACTTTTTCTATATTATTATTACTTTCAAAATAGTTAATTAAATCCCCATATACTTTTTCATTTATTCCATACATGATTATAATATCCTCTTTAAAATATTATTTAATAATTCTTCTATAGCATTAGTATAATTGTTTACTATATTATTTTTAATTTCTTCATAATCATGTTCATCATAAATATGTGCTGTAGAATTTCTTGATACCAATATATCATTCCATATATCTATATCACTTATTAAACCTTCTTTAAAAGCCTGTTTATAACAACCTCTAGGATTATTTATATCTAATCCAGAAGCTTTAAATATTTTAGATAATAATTTCCATGTTAAATCCTCTAAGGTTTCATATTTTTTTATAATAGAATCTCTATATACTTCTACAGTTATATCATCAGGATTTTCTATACTCTTAAAATTTTCTATAATATTTTTCAAATGAACCAACATTCTATATGTGTGATTATATGTTAATCTTATAGATTCATCATATTTATCTAATATATTACTCATATTAAAAACCTTTCTAACTATATTTATTCTTTAGTATTATTTTACCACATATGTTTATTGTTAAACATAAAATTTTATAATACATTCTATAAGTTCGTTTATTTCTGCTGAAATATCCAGCATTAAAGAGTAAATATATTTTGAGTGTGCACTATTGTTTGAATATATCACCTTCTTTATATTTTTTCTTTTGATAAATTTCTATATATTATTATATCCTATAATTACTTTTTCTTAAATAAAAATGACTATAATTTCAAAAACTATAGTGATTTTTTATATATTTTTGATTATATTACATCTTCTAAAATTTGCATCCTTAGGTCCTTGGCGAAGGAAGAATGACTGTACTTACTGCATATGGAAATTTATTCTACCCTGGGTTGCTTACGAAAGAGAGAAACGACTGAGTTTGCTACATTTATTTCTATGAGTTTTGAAGGA
>NZ_ASRV01000068.1 GCF_000401215.1 Clostridium sartagoforme AAU1
ATGAAAAACAAATATTTATATAATAATTTAAAGGAGATAAAAGTATGAATATACAAATATTTGGGCGAAAAAAATGCTTTGATACAAAAAAAGCAGAAAGATATTTTAAAGAAAGAAATATAAATTTTCAATTTATAGATATAGATTTAAAAGGACTTAGTAAAGGCGAACTGAATTCTGTAAAAAAGTCTATTTCTATAAATGAATTAATAAATAAAGATAGTAAGGATTATAGAAAATTAAATTTAGACAAAATTAGAAGTAATGATATGAAAGAAGAGATTTTATTAAAAAATCCTAAATTATTTATATCTCCAATAGTTAGAAATAGTAATATTGCCACTTTAGGATATAAAAAAGAAATTTGGGATACCTGGGAATAAAATAAAGTAAAAAAGGTGAACAAATGATTAAAATAAAAATACAAAAGGTTAAAGAAGAACAGCTTATATTTAAAATTAGTTTAAAAGAAAATGATATAGAAAGATATCCATTATTAAAGAGACCTATAATAGAAGGTAAGCAAATAAAAGGTAGATTTAATTATGAAGTGCCGCTTAGATATTTTGTACCAATAATAAATAACATAAATAAGGAAGATTTCATTATTGATAAAAATAGTAAATTAGAATTTCTAGAGTTTTTTGATAACTTTGAAGAAAGACATTATGCCAGTTTATCAGCAACTCCTAAATTCATGAAAACATGGAGAAATGAAGATTGTCCTAATATATTTAAAATAAAAATAAATCCTGAAAATAAAAATTTATCTAAAGAATTAGCTTTTAAAAAAATAAAAATAAAAATTGATTAAAGATAAAAAGGAATTAAAGCATTTTAGCTTTAATTCCTTTTCATATTTAATGAAGGAGATGAATTTATATGGATTAGCTTTAAAGCTAATAGCTATATTAAATATATGAATAAACTCATATAAATGTTACATATAAAATTATGTTTTTAAATTTTAAACTCAATAATATTTATTGGATAATGTATAAAATAAGGATAGGGTTTTTGTACTGTTATACAATTAAATAAAGTGGAAATAAATTATATAATAAACATATGAAGTAAAAGTTAAAGAAGTTTTGGAGGTATATAAGTGGAAAAGAAATATAGTTATGGAAGAGGTTCTTTTAAAACAATAGAAGCTGGTAATGAACTATCTTGGATGATTGGAAATGGTATAGGCGGATATGCAAATTCAACAGTCGCAGGAGGAAGTGCTATTATGCATCATGGATACTTAATAGCAGCTTTAAATCCACCAGTTAATAGATTTTTAATATTAACTAAAACTCAAGAAGAAGTAGATATAAATGGAAGAAGGTATGATTTATCTTCTCAACAATATATAAATACATCTAAAAATGGTCATGAATATTTAGAAAAGTTTATTTTTGATTCAATACCAGAGTACCATTATAGAGTAGAAGATGTTAAAATCAAAAAAGTATATCAATGGATTATGGACATAATACAGTAGCAATATGTTATGAAATACAAAATGGTATTGAAGATTTAAATTTTAAAATAATACCTTTATTTAATTACAGATTATCAGGAGAATCTATTGAAAAATCAAATTTAAGATTTGATAAAGTTATAGAAAATAATAAACTTATATTAACGCCAGAAAAAAATAAGGAGTTAAAAATAAGTTTTTACACATCACAAGGTGATTACTATGACAGAAGTTTAATACCAACAACAATGGCAACTCCAAATTATTTGTTTGAAGAAAATCAATATTATATGATAGATAATAGAACTGGATTTTTAGGGGTGGACAATCATTATACTCCATATGAAGTAAATATAAATATAAAAGCTAAAGAAATAAAAAAGTTTTATGTTATATGTACATTAGAAAACGAAATAAATAAGACAGGATTTGAAATGGAAAAAGAGTATAAGAATAGGATAAACACTTTAATAGAAAAAGCTGGATACAATGATAATTTTGCAAATAATCTTGTTAAAGCTGCGGATCACTTTATAGTTGATAGAAAAAGCACTGGACTTAAAACTATATTAGCAGGATATCCATGGTTTACTGATTGGGGCAGAGATACTATGATTGCTTTTGAAGGGTTAGTATTATGCACAAAAAGATTTGAAGATGCTAGAGAGATATTAGAATCATTTTCTAAATATGTAAAGAATGGATTAGTACCTAATTTATTTCCTGATGCTAATACTGAACCTTTATATAATACAGTAGATGCATCACTTTGGTATTTTCAAGCTGTTTATAAATATCTAAAATATACTGGTAATGAGGAAGATTACAAATTTATAGAAGAAAAAATATATGATAAGTTAGTAGAAATTTTTAAGTCATATTCTAGTAAAACAGATTTTTCTATAGGAATGGATGAGGATGGATTAATTTTTGCAGGATCAGGTTTAGATCAAGTAACATGGATGGATGTAAGAGTTGGAGATATTGTGGTAACTCCAAGACATGGAAAACCTGTAGAAATAAATGCTTTATGGTATAATGCCTTATGTATAATGGAAGAGCTAAGAATTAGATTTAATAAAGAAAATTTATATTATAAAGAGTTATCACTAAAAGTTAAAGATTCTTTTAATAAAAAATTTTGGAATAAAGACAAACAATGTCTTTTTGATGTTATAGATGAAGATGATGATAAAATTCGTCCTAATCAGCTATGGGCAGTTTCACTTCCATTTTCAATATTAGATAGAGAAAAGGAAAAACAAATAGTAGATACTTCCTATAAACATTTATATTCTACATATGGATTAAGATCACTTTCATTTATGGATAAAGAATTTAAAGATAAATATATAGGTGAGTTATTTAAAAGAGATTTAGCTTATCATATGGGAACTACTTGGGGGTTCTTAATTGGACCATTTATTACATCTTATTGCAAAGTTAATAATTATGATGAAAAAGCTATAATAAAAGCAAAAGAAATGCTGTCAGTATTTGAAGATCATATGAGAGATGGATGTATAAATGGTATAGCTGAAATATTTGATGGAGAATTTTCTTCTACAAGTAGAGGATGCTATTCTCAAGCATGGAGTGTTGGTGAAGTATTGAGAGTGTACTGTGATATAAATAAATATTAATATATAAAACTGCTAAAGATAAAATATATTTTTGGCAGTTTTTTGTAAATATTTAATATACAGAAAGATGTAAGAAAATTTACAATATATTATATAATTATGTTACAATGTAAATATGTTTTTAAGAAAGGTTAGAAAATATGAAAAATTTATTCAAATTATCGAATATTATATTTAGTGCAGCAATAATAATAAGTTTATATGGATTCTATAAAATATATAGAATAAAACAAAATATTTTTTATGGATCGTGTCCTATTGAAGATAATAGACCAATACTATATTCAGGTATACTTCTTATGATACTATCTATTATTATATCTTACATAGAAGATTTAAAAATAAAGAAACGAATTAAAGATTAATCATACTAGAGATAAGTAAGGAGAAAAAGTTGAGACAACGTATTAAGGGTAAATTCATAAAAAGGAAACTTAAAGTTTTTAGTAATGCTTACAAAGATATAATAGACTTTTATAATTTAATAAGATTGAATTATGTTGTAGAATTGAAATTAGGAAAAGATTATTTAGATGAAAAAGGCAATAATCTTGCTGAAATTTTAGAAAATTACTTTGTTAATGAAGGATATGATATTATAGTAGAGCGTTATATGGAAGGTGAAAATTCATATTTAATAATTGATTGTGAAGATGAAAAAGAAAACATGTGGAATATGGTTGGTTTTATATATAGATTATTAGTTAAATTTAATATTGAACATGAAATAATATGGTAATATCAATATGATAATACTTTATTATTTTGATATCAATAATTTTGTAATTAAAAACAAAGTAAACAAGCTATTTTAAGAAAGTTTAGTTATCATTTTAATATTTTATATAATACTTATTAAGTTAAACAAGATAGAAATATAGTAAAAATTGATGAAAAAATATGAATTATAGAGCTTTTTAAAGTTTGGCATATTTATTGCTTGAATAATATATGAAACTTTAGAGGCTCTTTTTATTTAGTTACAAAGAAAACATATATATGTAAAAAATTACAATGAAAAATTTAAACGATTACTAATAAAGTGCAAAGGAATAATATTATTATCAAAATGAGAAAAATTTTCGTTTTGATAATGATTACATATTCTCGAGTGATGGTTAAGTTAATAGATTTACATGAGGGGGAATATATAATTATGTTAGAAACAAAGAAAAGAAAAAGTAAGAGTACTTCACTTTTTGATTTAGAGGGAGTACCATCTCTGAAAAAAGCACTACCATTGTCATTTCAACATTTATTAGCTATGATAGTTGGAAATGTAACACCAGCTATTATAGTTGCAGGAGTTTCAGATTTAAGTGCAGCTGATAAAATTCTTTTAGTCCAAGCGTCGATGTTTATGGCTGGTATATCAACTTTATTACAATTATATCCTATTTGGAAATTAGGATCAGGTCTTCCGGTAATTATAGGAATTAGTTTTGCTTATGTGCCTACTCTAACTGCTATAGGAAGTGCATATGGAATAAAGGCAATTTTTGGAGCACAATTAATTGGAGGTATTGCCGCTGTTATAGTTGGAGCTTTCATAAAGCCTTTAAGAAAGTTATTTCCACCAATGGTAGCAGGTACAGTTGTATTTACTATAGGTTTATCTTTATATCCTACAGCTATTAAATATATGGCTGGAGGGGCATCAGCAAAAGATTTTGGCGCTCCTATATATTGGGTAATCGCACTAGTAACTCTTGCTGTGGTGCTAATTTGTAATAATTTTGGTAAGGGATATATTAAACTTGCATCTATTTTAATTGGAATTATAGTAGGATATATTTTTTCAATATTTTTAGGACAAGTAAAATTTGATGCAGTTTCTACTGCAGCATGGGCACAATTACCAACCGTTAATCATTTCGGATTAGAATTTATACCTTCCGCCATAATATCTATGGTTGTTATATATGTAGTTAATTCTGTACAGGCAGTAGGGGATTATTCAGCTACAACAGCAGGAGGACTTGATAGAGTTCCAGAGGATAGAGAATTATCTGGTGGAATAATTGCAAATGGGTTAATAAATATCATTGGACCATTTTTTGGAGGATTACCAACAGCAACCTATAGTCAAAATGTTGGAATAGTTGCTATGACAAAAGTTGTTAGTAAATATGTATTTGCTTTAACTGCTGGATTTATATTAATTGCTGGATTTATACCTAAATTTGGAGCAGTTATTACAACTATACCACAAAGTGTTTTAGGAGGAGCCACAATTACGGTTTTTGCTATGATAACTATGACTGGTATTAAACTAATAATACAAGACGAGCTTTCAGGAAGAAATTTAAGTATAGTAGGACTTTCAGTTGCGCTTGGTATGGGAATTACACAAGTTCCTGGAGCGTTAGATGCTTTTCCAAGCTGGGTAAGTATGGTGTTTGGAAGTTCTCCAGTAGTAATAACAACACTGGTTGTAATACTTTTAAATACAATACTTCCAAAACAAAGTATTGCTCAAGAAGAAAAAGAAAGAAAAGAAATGGAATAACTATATACAAGGGATTATATGCCAAAGTGCATATAATCCCTATTTTTATAATTTCCTTACATCGGGTTTCGATTGAACATATATAAGTTTATGTTAATCTTGATCAGAGTAAGGTCATAAGAAAATTTACATATGTTCAATTTCTTATGGCATGAAAATTGCTTAATATACAAGTAGTAAAAATATTTTATAGTTCTTACTAAATAAAGGGTAAAAGAGGTGTTTAGATATGCCATCTATATTGAAAGAAATTCAGAGTGCTGTAATGAAATATGCCAATATAGTAGAGAAAATACTTATGGTAGATGTTGAAGTAGTTGATGAAAATCTAATAAGGATTGCAGCAACAGGAGCCTATAGAAATAGAATAGATAAGGATATATCAAAGCAAGGATATGCCTATAGAGAGGTATTAAAAACAGGAGAATTTAAAGCTATAACAGAGCCAGGCAAAGACAATATATGTAAATATTGTATTAAAAGAGGAAAATGTGAAGAAGTATTTGAAATGAGTACTCCAATAAAATTTCAAGGAAGAATAATAGGGGTTATAGGATTAGTATGCTTTAATAAAGAACAAAAGCATCAAATACTAGCACGATTTGATAATTATAAAGCATTTATGGAGCAAATAGCAGAGTTTATAAGTACTGCAGCTTATGAAAATCTTCAAAGAAAAAGAGAAGGAACCGTTGTAAAATCATTAAATTTAATAATAGATAAAATGGATCAAGGTGTAATGGTCCTAAATAAAAATGATAAAGTAACTCATATTAATTCTAAAGGGGTAGAACTTATAAAACATGTGGATAATTTTTTTGTATCCAAAGTAGTTATAGAGCCAACAGGGGATAGCTTATTTCAAATGGAAATATATAAGGTATCAATAGACAATCAAAGCTTTCAATTTATAGGAAATATTTTTTCTATGGAACTTAATGATAATCAATTTGATAAGATATTTATTTTTAGAGATTATAAAGGATTTAGAGATAATATTTCAGAATATACGAGTATTAAAAAAGTTATAAAAACAGAAAACATATTAGGACAAACGAAGATAATGCAAGATCTTAAACGGAAGGTTAAAAAAATTGCACTCTCAACATCAACAGTTTTAGTAACAGGAGAAAGTGGAACTGGAAAAGAAGTATTTGCTAGAGCTATACATAATGAAGGAAATAGAAAGGCTAAGGCTTTTATTGCAATAAATTGTGGAGCTATTCCAGATACTTTATTAGAAAGCGAATTATTTGGATATGTAAAAGGTGCTTTTACAGGCGCTGATCCAATGGGAAAGATAGGTAAGTTTGAACTTGCAAATAAGGGAACTATATTTCTAGATGAAATAGGAGATATGCCAATTTATCTTCAAACTAAGTTGTTGAGAGTTCTTCAAGAAAGAAAAATAACTAGAGTTGGGTCTAATAAAGAAATCGATATTGATGTAAGAGTAATTGCAGCAACCAATAGAAATTTGAAGGAACTTATAAAGGAAAATAAGTTTAGAGAAGATTTATATTATAGATTAAATGTAATACCTTTTGAAATTCCTCCTCTACGAGACAGAATAGAAGATATTGATTTATTAATTGATTTTTTTATACAAAGATATACAAATTTGTTAGATAGGAATTTTGATTCAATAACAATAACTAAAGAAGTTAAAGAAGCCTTTTACAAATATACTTGGCCAGGAAATGTTAGGGAACTAGAAAATACTATAGAATTCATAGTTAATATGATAGGCTCAGACGGTATAATAGATAAAGATGTAATACCAAAAAATATTTTATCAAGTGAAAAACTTGATATATATTATAATACAAAGGAAATTGTACCAATTAAAGAGTTAGAAGAAAAGGAAATAAGGAAAGCTTTAGAATTATATGGGACAAGTACCGAAGATAAAAAGAAAATCGCTAAAAAACTTGGGATAGGAATAGCAACTTTATATAGAAAAATAGATGAATACAAATTATTAAAACAATAAATCATATTTTATAAAATAAATAATAAGATTAAGAAAATATAATTACCAAGATAGAAAAATAGACTGATAATCTCAATTGATACTAGGTGTGGTCGGCGTCTCTCAAGGCACACAGGAGTAGG
>NZ_ASRV01000069.1 GCF_000401215.1 Clostridium sartagoforme AAU1
AATAAAAAGTAATTATTGAAAAAATATAACAAAAGTAATAAAATTTAATATAATACCCCTTTGAAAACAGTTACAAAATTAAATATATAAAATAAGATATTTATTTTAAAAAATATATATAATTTATTAAAGAATAGAAAGCGAGGTGTAGTAATTAAATATAAAATAGTGATATATAATAAAACTAAAATAGGTTTAATTTATTTAAATTATAGAATTTGGAGGGGTCAATATGAAAAATAGCTTATTTATAAAAAATATTAAGGCGTTAGTAACTTGCGATGAAAAAGATAATTTATTTGAAAATGTGAATCTATATATAGAAGATGGGATTATAAAATATATAGGGAAAGATATTTTTGAAGCAAAAGAAGTAATTGATGCAAAAGATATGTATGTATATCCAGGACTTATAAATAGTCATCATCATCTTTTTCAGACTTTTACTAGAAATTTGCCACAAGTACAAAATATGGAACTTTTTGATTGGTTAACAACTTTATATGAAATATGGAAAGGGGTAGTTTCAGAATCTATAAGATATAGCTCTTTAGTGGGAATGGGAGAACTAATGAAAAATGGATGTACTACTTGCTTTGATCATCATTATCTTTTTCCAGAGAAAGCTGAAGAAACTCTTATAGATGAACAATTTAATTCAGCTAAAGAGTTAGGAATTAGATTTCATGCATCAAGAGGTAGTATGAATTTAAGTAAAAAGGATGGGGGATTACCTCCAGACTCTGTTGTTCAAAAATTTGATAAAATATTATACGATTCAGAAAGAATTATAAAAAAATATCATGATGCAAGTGAGTTTTCCATGAAGCAAGTTGTCTTAGCACCTTGTGCTCCATTTAATGTAACAGCAGAGTTGATGAAGGAAAGTGCTAAACTTGCAAGAAAATATAATGTAAGACTTCATACTCATTTAGCAGAAACAAAGGATGAAGAAAGATATACTCTTGAAAGATTTAATATGAGACCTTTAGAATACATGGATACCCTTGATTGGATTGGAAGTGATGTTTGGTACGCTCATGGAATTCATTTCAATGATGAAGAACTTAAAATATTAGCAAAAACACAAACAGGAGTAGCACATTGTCCTATATCAAATATGAAATTATCTTCAGGAATAGCTAGAATTCCAGAAATGATAAAACTAGATGTTCCTGTAGGACTAGCAGTTGATGGAAGCGCAAGTAATGATGGTTCAAATCTTTTAGAAGAGCTTAGAATTTGTTATCTACTTCATAGATTAAATTGGAGTAATAATGCTCCGACTGGATATGATATATTAAAACTAGCAACAAGGGGAAGTGCAAGAGTTCTTGGAAGAAATGATATTGGAGAGCTCTCAGTGGGAAAAGCAGCAGATTTATTTATGATAAATTCAAATAGAATAGAGTTTATAGGAGCAGAATATGATCCAAAATCAATATTAGGTACTGTTGGATGTAAATCAACAGTTGATTATACAATAATAGCAGGTAAAGTAGTAGTAAAAGATGGGAAGCTTACTAATGTAGATGAAGAAAAAATAGTTTTTGAAGCGAGAAACGCAGTACAAAATTTATTTAGCAAAATGTAAGTTATGTAAAGTTCATGATGAAATCTAATTTTTGAATATGAAAGCGGTTACTTAAAGATAAAGGTGTGTGGTTAAAATGAACGGAATAATCTTAGCATCAGGATTTAGTAAAAGAATGGGAAAAAATAAATTATTAATGAATATTGGAGATGAATTAATAATTGAAAAGGTAATAAGAACAATCAAGAAATGTAATATTTCAAATATAATTTTAGTTGGGAGAGAAGAAGAAATAATTAATATTGGAATAAATGAGGGAATAAAAACTATAAAAAATAATTTTGCTATTAATGGACAAAGTGAATCAATCAAATTAGGATTAAAAGAAGTAGATTTAAATCATAATTATATGTTTTTTTGTGGCGACCAGCCATTTATAGATAAAGAATCAGTTAATAAATTGATAAAGGTTTCCGCAGAAAATAGTAAAAATATAATTATTCCTAAATTTAAGGATAAGACAGGAAGTCCAATTATATTTCCTATAAGTTTAAAAAAAGAGTTAGAAAGCTTAAATGGAGATATGGGAGGAAGGGAAGTAATTAAAAATAATAAAGATAAAATTAAGTATGTAGGTATAAATAATAGCTTGTTTTTGCAAGATATTGATACTATAAAAGAGTATGAAGAATTTATTAAAGTAATAAAAAGATAAAATAATAGTTATCAAAATGATATAAATTATTATTTTGATAACTATTTGTTCTTTTATAATTATCTACATACAATTTTAATATTAATATCAATTAAAAAATTACTATTTACTATACTAAAAGTCTAATTAAATCTTGGCATAAATTATGCGTATTATAAAAACAATTAAGTATTTCTTTTAAATTAGAGGAGAGGTAAATATGGAATATAAATATATTTATGAAGAGATAATAAAATCTTCAGAAAATTATAAAGAAGATATGAGTAATTTTTTAAGAGAAATAATTTCTATACCTTGTGAAAGCTGTAATGAAAAAGCTAAGATAATGAGAATAAAGAAGGAAATGGAAAAGGTTGGCTTTGATAAAATAGAGATAGATCCAATGGGTAATTTACTAGCTTATATAGGGTCAGGAAGTCATCTTATAGCTATGGATGGACATGTTGATACTGTTGGGGTAGGAGACCCTAGCCTTTGGAATTATAATCCATATGAGGGAGATGAGGATGCAGAAGTAATACTAGGAAGAGGAGTAAGTGATCAAGGTGGCGGTATAGCTGCAATGGTTTATGCTGGGAAAATTATTAAGGATTTGAATTTAGAAAATGATTATACATTACTTATAGCATGTACAGTTCAAGAAGAAGATTGTGATGGATTGTGTTGGCAGTATATAATTAACGAAGATAATATAAATCCTGAATTTGTGGTAATTACAGAACCTACTTCATGTAATATATATAGGGGGCATAGAGGTAGAGTAGAAATTAAGGTTAGTACCAATGGAATTAGTTGTCATGGGTCTGCTCCAGAAAGAGGAGAAAATGCAATATTTAAGATGGCTCCGATATTAGATGAATTGAAAAGTTTAGATAAAGGCCTTATGTATAATGATTTTTTAGGAAAAGGAACATTAACTGTATCTGAAATATTTTTTTCATCACCTTCGAGATGTGCAGTAGCAGATGGATGTAGTATTTCTATAGATAGAAGATTAACAGATGGAGAAAGTCATAAATTTGCAATAGAGCAAATTAAAAATTTACCTTCAGTTAAGAAAGCCAATGCTCAGGTATCTATATATAATTATGATAAAAAATCATATACAGGACTTTCTTATGAAACACAATCATATTTTCCAACATGGGTTATTCCAGAAGAGCATGAAGTATGTCAAACTCTTATTGAAACATATAGAAGCTTATTTAAAGCAGAGCCTATAGTAGATAAATGGACTTTTTCAACTAATGGGGTTTCTATAATGGGTAGGTATGGAATTCCATGTATAGGTTTTGGTCCTGGACATGAAGATCAAGCACATGCACCAAATGAAAGAACATGGAAAAGCGAAATAGTAAAAGCAGCAGCAATGTATGCTTTAATTCCTACCATTTATGTAAATAAAGTGAATAATAAATAATGTATAGTTAAAGAGGCTTAGAGAAATAAATTTAAGCTTCTTTTTCTTATGATTTAGGAAATTATAAAGAATTTACATGATTTATAACTATTTATAATTTCCTTCCTTCAGTTTTTTATTTATAATAATTGTAAGGTCAAGGAAAAAATGTTAACATAATATTATGAGAGAGTTTAAAAGTTAATAATATAGTACAAAAGGTGATAATAGAATGGAAGAAAAGTTTATTAAGGACATAGCTAATAAAATAAGTGATGGAATTATAATTTTAAATTCTAATAATAAAGTAATTTATGCTAATAATTATGTAAGAAAATCCTTGAATATTCAAAGCATTGAGTTAGAAGAAATAGAGGTATTTATAAAGCATGATTTTGAAAAATATAATATTTCAATAAGGGTTAAGGATACTGATTATGATGGAATAGGTGAATTATTAGAAACAGACTCTTATTCATATAATTATAAAAGTATTATCATATTAAATAAGATTTGTAAAAAAGATAAATGTAATATAACTGCAAATAATGTTTGGGGAGAAATAAAATTAGAATCTATAATTGGTGAATCTGAATCAATGAGAAATATTAAAAAGAAAATTTTAAAGATAGCCAATTCCACATCATCAGTTCTTATAACAGGAGAAAGTGGTACTGGTAAAGAAGTAATAGCTAGAGCTATACATTCTCAAAGTAATAGAAGGAACAAACCTTTTATAGCAATAAATTGTGCAGCAATTCCTGAAGCTCTACTTGAAAGTGAGTTGTTTGGATATGCAAAAGGTGCTTTTAGTGGAGCTAGTAATAATGGTAGAATGGGAAAGTTCGAACTTGCAAATGGAGGAATAATATTTTTAGATGAAATAGGAGATATGCCACTTTCACTTCAAGTAAAATTGCTTAGAGTTCTGCAAGAAAAAAAGTTTGCTAAGATAGGATCTAATAAAATGATAAATTTAGATATAAGAGTAATTGCGGCAACTAATAAAGATATAAAAGAAATGATAAAAGAAAAAAAATTTAGAGAAGATTTATATTATAGGATAAATGTAATACCTATAGAAATTCCTAATCTTTCAGAGAGAAAAGAGGATATAAAGCAATTGGTATTAAGCTTTATAGAGAAATATTGTTCAAGCTACAATTTAGAAAAAATTAATATAGAAGATGAAGTAATAAAAAAGTTAGAAAATTATCCATGGGAAGGAAATATAAGAGAATTACAAAATGCTGTAGAGTTGATGATAAATTTAGTAGATGAAGATAATATAATAACATGTAGTATCCTTCCAGAATATATAACAAGTTATTATGATAGTCATGATGAGAAAGATTTAGATGATATTATCAATGGAGATTTTATAACATTAGAAGAATTAGAAAAAAGATATATAAATTATGCATTAGAGAAGTATGGACATGATACTAAGGGAAAATCTAAAGCTGCTAAAAAACTTGGAATAGGTCTAGCCACTTTATATAGAAAAAGTTAAGTTTATTTTAATGCAAAAATGTAGAGTTTATATAAAATAGTAATAAAAAGTTGTTTATATTACAAAAAATAAAGGATATTAAGAAAGGCTGTAATTATGAAATATAAATGCTTAATTTTGGACCATGATGATACAGTTACTATAAGTACACCTAACATACATTATCCATCATTTGTAGAGGCACTTAAAATATTAAGACCAAATACAAAAATAATTACTCTTGAAGAATTTATCTCAAGTTGTTTTAATCCTGGTTTTTCAGAATTATGCAAGGATATATTGAAATTTAACAAAGAAGAACAGGCATATCAATATAAAATATGGAGTAGCTATACAAAGTCAAAAATTCCAGATTTTTATCCTGGTTTTCCAGAATTAATAAAAGAGTTTAAAAATTTAGGAGGAGTAATTTGTGTTGCCTCTCACTCTGAAAGTGAACAAATTCAAAGAGATTATAAGATTAATTGTGGTATTTTACCAGATAAAATATTTGGGTGGGATCTTGAAGATTATAAGAGAAAACCGAACCCTTACCCAATTAGAGAAGCTATGAAAACATTTAACTTAAATAAAGAAGATATATTAGTAGTAGATGATTTAAAGCCTGGACTTGATATGGCAAGAACTTGTAATGTAGATTTTGCTAGTGCTGGTTGGTCTCATATTATACCAGAAATAATTGATTTTATGAAAGAAAATTCAAATTATTATTTATCAAGTGTTGACGAACTAAGAAATATAATATTATAAAAAAGGAATAAAAGCTTATTATATAAGTGATAGTTATTAAAGATCAATAGCTATCACTTATATTTTGACCATAATGGAGATAAACCATTAATATAATATGCCCATAATCCTGATATAAATGCAAAGAAAACAGTTGATAACTTAGGATTATTAGTAATCTTAATCAAATAACAATTTATTTGATTAGATAAGAATATATATAATAATACAGGCAAAATACTTAAAATATGGTTTATATTATTAAAGTTTTTAGTTTGGGAAAGCATCTTATTACAACTTGGACATTTAATAGTATAAGATTTATTAAATATTATATCGATTTTAAGAAATTTATTATCACAGTACGGACATGCTTTCATAAATTACCTCCAAATAAGATAGTTATTATAATTATACCATTATATGGATATATATGTAAATATTACAATAATTAAATAGCTTATGAAATATAGATACAAAGGATATATTTCATATGTTACTTTTATATACATGGAAAGTGAAAGATATTTTGAGATTCATCTTTGATTATTAAAATGATAAATATAATTACTAAAATGATAACAAAGTAGGCCTAGCAATTATATTGGATAAAAGATAACAAGTAATATAGTTTAGGTTTAAAAAATTAAAATAAATAATTAAGTAATAAAGTTATTAATGTATTTTTAAATAAAAGTATTTGAAATTATTTAAATTTCAAGCTTTGTACAAAAAAATATAATCAAATCTTTATTATACTTGTTTCGCTGTTTCATAATACTTATTTTTTATAAAAATGAAATTGCGAACTGTGATTTGTTCACTGTGAGCTGAACAAGTTGTTAATTATTAATTTAAATAAATAATTAACAATAAATCATGGGAATTGGCATGAATAATGCTTTAAATATTATTGATAATATTATACTGGAGGGAAGATAAATGATTTTAGTAGGTAATGGAATAGTTATAACCCAGGATAATAATAATCCAATTATAAATAATGGAGCTATAGTTATTAAAGATAATATTATAGTGGAAGTTGGAGATTATAATGCCTTAAAGTCAAAATACAATAATTATGAATTTGTTGATGCTAAAGGTAAGGTAATAATGCCTGGAATAATTAATAATCATCATCATATTTATAGTGCTTTTGCAAGAGGAATGGATAACAAAGAAGCACCTTCTAATAATTTCGTTGAAATATTAGAGAGACTTTGGTGGAAAATGGACAAAAAGTTAACTTTAGAGGACACAAAATATAGTGCGTATACAACTTATATTGATTGTATAAAAAATGGAGTAACAACTGTATTTGATCACCATGCTAGTCCTTATAGTATTACAGATAGTTTATTTGCAATTGGAGATGTGGCTAAAGAGTTGGGGATGAGGACAACTTTATGTTACGAAGTTTCTGATAGGGATGGAGTAGATATAACAAATGAAGGGATTTATGAAAACGTAAACTTTATTAAATATGCTAATAAAGATGACAGTGATATGATAAAAGGTTTATTTGGACTTCATGCATCCTTTACATTAAGCAATAAGACTCTAGAAAAATGTGCTAAAGAGATGGAAGGTCTAAATACAGGTTATCATGTGCATGCAGCAGAAGGAATAGCAGATTTACATGATACATTAAAAGTTTCTGGAAAGAGGGTAATAGAAAGATTAAATGATTATAACATATTAGGAGATAAGACCTTAGCTGTTCATTGTATTCATATAAATGATAATGAAATGGGTTTATTAAAGAGTACAAATACAAATGTCATAAATAATCCAGAATCTAATATGGGTAATGCTGTTGGGTGTTCTCCAGTTTTAGAAATGTTAAATAAGGGTGTAACAGTTGGTATGGGAACTGACGGATATACAAGTGATATGTTTGAGTCTATGAAAGTATTTCCTATAATACAAAGACATAATAGCTGTCATCCTGGTGTAGCATTTAATGAAACCTTTAAATTACTATTTGAAAATAATAAGATTATAGCTGATAAGTACTTTAATAGGGAAGTTGGAGTATTAAAAGAGGGAGCCTATGCAGATATAATTGTTTTAGATTACAATCCACTAACTCCAATGAATGCCAATAACCTCCATGGTCATATGTTATTTGGGTTTACTGGAAGATCTGTTATAACAACTATAATTAATGGAAAAATTATTATGAAAGATAGAGAAATGCTTAATATAGACGAAGAAAAAATATTTAGAAAATCAAGGGAACTTGCACAAAAGCTATGGGAAAAAATGTGATGGGTATTGATTATGTTCCGCTTAATAAATAACAATTTAGTATAGACTCAACATGCAATAATTAAATATATTAATATAAAAATGGGAGGTATTATTATGGGGAAAAATAATAAAAGGGAAGTAAATAATAGTAGTGAATTAATTTATCAGTTGGATGGTAGACCACCTTTAAGTAAGGCACTGCCACTAGGTATTCAGCATGTATTAGCTATGTTCACAGGTAATTTAGCTCCAATATTTGTACTTACAGGCATTCTTGGAACAAGTGCATCAGATCGTATTATAATGATACAAAGTGCAATGCTTGTATCGGGTCTTATTACATTTCTACAGTTATATCCATTTAAAATTGGCAAGTTTCAAATAGGTTCAAAGCTTCCTATAGTTATGGGTACATCTTTTGCCTTTGTACCAACTATGCAGGCAATTAGTGAAAAATTGCATGGAGAAGGAATATCACCAGAAATAGCCATGGGGATTATTCTTGGTGGTACATTGCTTGGGGGATTTGTGGAAGATATAATGGGAATCTTTATAAAACCTTTGAAGAAGTTCTTTCCACCATTAGTAGTAGGCTCTGTTTTGGTTACAATAGGTATAAAGCTTTTAGGGACAGGAGCAAACTATTTTGTAGGATCACCTAAGACAGCAAATGATTTTGATCCAAGAAATCTTGTTTTAGGTTTTACTGTATTATTAACAATACTTTTAATTAATAGATTTGCGAAAGGACTATGGAAAGCATCATCAATATTAGTAGGATTGGTGGCAGGATATACTTTAGCTTTATTTATGGGCATGGTAAATTTCGATACAATTGCAAATGCGAGCTGGGCAAGTGTACCAACTCCATTCCATTTTAAGCTTGCATTCAGAATGGATGTAATAATGGCCTTTTTCGCTGTATATGTTGTATCTGGACTTGAGACAATAGGCAATACAAGTGGTATAACAATTGCGGCATTTAATAGGGATGCTACAGGTGAAGAAACTTCAGGTGCAATCTTGGCAGATGCAGTAGGATCACAGGTTGCAGCAATATTTAATACTCTACCTAATACTGCATTTGGACAAAATGCAGGTATTGTAGCTATGACTGGAGTTGTAAATCGTTTTTGTATAGCTACAGGAGCAGCTGTTTTAGTGTTAGCAGGTTTCTTTCCTAAAATAGGAGCTATTTTTTCAGCTATGCCTAACAGCGTTTTAGGTGGTGCTGTTGTTACTGTATTCGCTATGATTCTTTTAAATGGTATAAAAATGATCGCCTCTGCTGGCTTTAATGATATAAATAATTTAATTGTTGGTGTAACTTTTGGTCTTGGATATGGTGTTGGGAATCTACCAGCAGAAATAAAAGCAAAGTTTCCAGTAGTAATGCAATATATATTCCAGGAGCCAGTGGCAGCAGTATGTATTGTTAGTGTTATTGCATGTCTAATATTTAAACCTAAGAAGATAGAAGAAGCTTCTGTAAGTGCTTTGGAGAGCTAAAATGTTAGATGAAGTATTTCATGCTGTTATTTTGGTATGAAAATTGCTAAATAATATAGTGCTATATAGTAAAGACATATAGCACTATTATTTCATATAAAATTTACTTGAAGAAAGGTGGTATAACCATGAGTGATATAATGAAACCAATGTCTTTTGAAAGGATTCTCGATTTAACTCTTGAAGATTATTATACAAAAGGCAAAATATTTGGAATAGAAGAAAAAGATTTTTATAGAGACATTGATAATAGTATTGAAATGAATTTTTGCAATGAATACTTAAGATTCCCAGTAGGTCCAGCAGCTGGTCCTCATACACAATTAACACAAAACTTTTTAGCTGGTTATTTAACAGGATGCAGATATTTTGAACCTAAGACGGTTCAAATAGTAGATGGAAAAGACATGCAGGCAATGATTCCAAGACCATGTATAGATGCTAAAAATGTAGGTTATAATGTTGAATGGTCAACAGAATTAACTGTTGAAGAAGCCGCAGAAGAATATGTGAAAGCCTCTGTATTAATGCAAGTTATAGGTATTGAACTTGGATTATCAGATGTAAAAGATTTTATTCTTAATATAAGTGTAGGATATGATCTTAAAGGAATTCAATCAAAGAAAATTTCTGACTTTATAGATAACCTTAAAGACTCAAAAGATACAGTAATCTTTAAGGAGTGCATTGATGTATTAAAGAAGAATATTAATAAATTCAAGAGATTTAAATTAGAAGATATAGATAATATTACTTCAAAGATTACAAATATAATTACACTATCTACAATGCATGGATGTAAAGCAAGTGAAATTTTAGATATAGCAACTCACTTAATAGTAAATAAAAAGATAAACATGCTATTAAAATGTAACTCTACATTATTAGGATATGATGCAGTAAGAGAAATCTTAGACAACTTAGGCTACAATGACATTGAATTAAAGAGAGAAGACTTTGATCACGACTTACAATTTGAAACAGCTAAAGAAATTATAGCTAAGCTATTAGATACGGCAAAGGAAAATGATGTAAATTTCGGAGTTAAGCTTACAAATACATTGCCTGTAGTTAATACAAGAGGAGTTATGCCTGGTGAAGCTATGTATATGTCTGGAAAGCCATTATATCCAATAGCAATAAATGTAGCCAAGAAGATTGCAAAAGAATTTAATAATATACCTATGTCTATGTCAGGCGGAATAGATAAAAACAATGTATTAGATGTATTTAATGCTGGGATAGCTCCAATCACTATAGCTACATTATATTTACAACCAAAGGGATATATAAATAACAATGCAGTATTAAACGAAATGAAAAAGTCAGGACAAGCACCAAAATGCTTAAACCTTGAAGCTTTAAATATTTTAGGAGAAAAAGCAAAGACTGATGCTCATTATAAAAATAAAGGTAATGGGAGAGTATTAGAAGATAAGCTGGAAACTTTTGATTGCTTAAAGAACTGTGGAATATGTGTTGATGTATGCCCAAATAGAGCAAATATGAGAGTGGCAGTTGAAGGACTTTCAGCCAATTATCAAATTCTTCATGTTGAAAATATGTGTAATGAATGTGGTAACTGTCATATGTTCTGTCCAAAGGGAGGCTTCCCATATCTTAAGAAAACAACTATTTTTAGAGATCTAGAAGAATATACTGATTCTAAGAATACTGGATTATTAAGGATAAGCAAAGATAAATTCTTGTTAAGAGAAGCTGGAAAAGAATATGTATATGTAGTTAATTCAAAAGAAATTAAGAGTAAATTAGAAGTTACAGTAGAAACAATCTTGAAAGATTATTCTTATTATGTTGATAAAATATATTGTTTAAGTGAAGAAGAATTAAATAAGTACGTATAATAAGACGTTTAAAAGAAAGTTTATTGATATAACATCATATATTAGTTTGATAATTAGGAGGAGCAAGTTAAATGTATAATTTTAAGCTCAATGGTAAAGATTTATCAGTAGATGAAGATATAAGTTTACTTGATTATTTAAGAGATGTAGAGCAATTAACATCTGTAAAAAATGGTTGTGCAGAAGGTGCTTGTGGTGCTTGTATGGTTTTAGTCAATGGTGTAGCACAAAGAGCATGTATTCAAAAGATAAGTAGACTTGAAAATAAAGAAGTAATTACAGTTGAAGGAATTAGTGAGAGAGAAAGAGACGCTTTTGCTTATGCATTTGGTAAATGTGGAGCAGTTCAATGTGGATTTTGTATTCCAGGAATGGTTATAAGTGCAAAAGGATTATTAGATAAAAATTTAGACCCAACAGAAGAAGAAATAAAAAATGCTCTTAAAGGTAATATATGTAGATGTACAGGCTATGTAAAAATTATAGAAGCTATTAAGTTAGTTGCAGAGCTTTTAAGAAATAATGAAGAGGTACCTAAAGTATATTGTAAGGGATTAGTTGGAGAAAATTTACCTAGAATTGATGCTGAAGTAAAAACTCTTGGAATTGGTAAATATGCAGACGATTTATATTTTGACGAGATGCTTTATGGTTCAGCGTTAAGATCAAAGTATCCAAGAGCTTTAGTTAAAAATATAGATACATCAAAGGCAAAGGCTTTAGATGGTGTTTATGCTGTTTTAACAGCAAAAGATATACCAGGAGATAGATTTATTGGACATTTAGTCCAAGATTGGCCAGCAATGATAGATGTTGGAGAAGAAACAAGATATTTAGGAGATTCAGTAGCTTTAGTAGCAGCAAAAAGTAAAAAAATATTAAAAGAGGCATTAAGTCTTATAGAAGTAGATTATGAAGAACTTCCACCGGTAACAAATCCTGAAATGGGATTGAAAGAAGGTGCACCTAAAGTTCATTCAAGTGGAAATATATTAAGTAAACAGTACTTAAAAAGAGGAGATGCAGAGGAAGCTATAAAAAATTCTAAATATGTTGTAACAGAAAAATATAGCACTCCACCAACAGAACACGCATTTTTAGAGCCGGAATGTGCAGTAGCTAATTATGAAGATGGCATTTTAACAGTTTACACAGGTGGCCAAGGTATTTATGATGAACTTCGAGAGGTAGGAAAACTTTTGGATTTAGATCCAAGTAAATTAAGAATTAAAAGTATGCTTGTAGGGGGAGGATTTGGTGGAAAGGAAGATATGAGTGTTCAACATCATGCAGCACTTTTAACTTATTATACAAAGAAACCAGTTAAAGTTACATTAAGCAGAAAAGAAAGTTTAATTATTCATCCCAAAAGGCATGCTATGGAAATGGAATTTACAACAGCTTGTGATGAAAATGGAATTTTAACAGGAATGAAAGCAAGGATAATTTCAGATACAGGAGCATATGCATCGTTAGGAGGTCCGGTACTTCAAAGAGCTTGCACACATGCAGCTGGACCTTACAACTATCAAAATGTAGATATCGAAGGAACAGCAGTATATACAAATAATCCACCAGCAGGAGCTTTTAGGGGCTTTGGAGTTACTCAATCAGCATTTGCAAATGAATGTAATATAAATAAACTTGCAGAGCTTGTTGGAATTTCTCCATGGGAATTTAGATATAGAAATGCAATTAGGCCAGGACAAGTTTTACCTAATGGGCAAATCGCAGATGAAGGAACTGCATTAGTTGAAACTTTAGAGGCGGTAAAAGATGAATTTGAAAATAATAAGAATGTTGGAATAGCTTGTGCGTTTAAAAATGCTGGACTAGGTGTTGGAATACCAGATACAGGTAGATGTAAAATAGTCGTTAAAGATAGTAAGGTTATTATAAGAACATCAGCTGCTTGTATAGGTCAAGGAATAGGAACTGTGGCAACACAAATTGTATGTGAAACTACTGGATTAGATCCAGAGAAAGTTTTAGTAGATAGTCCAGATACCTTTACAACGCCTAATTCAGGAACAACAACAGCTTCAAGGCAAACTGTACTTACAGGTGAAGCAGCAAGACTTGCTGCTCTTCAATTGAAGGAAGCATTGGTAAATAAATCATTAAATGATCTTGAGGGTGAAGAATATTATGCTGAATATTGTCCTCAAACAGATCCTATGGGAAGTACAAAACCTAATCCAGTAAGTCATGTAGCTTATGGATATGCAACTCAAGTAGTAGTTTTAGATGATAATGGAAAGGTGATAAAGGTAGTTGCGGCCCATGACATAGGAAGAGCAGTAAATCCTGTGGCTGTAGAAGGGCAAATAGAAGGTGGAGTAGTTATGGGGCTAGGATATGCACTAACAGAAGACTATCCACTTAAAAATGGAGTTCCTTTAGCCAAATTTGGTACTTTAGGATTATTCAGATCAACTGGAATACCAGAAATAAAACCAATATTAGTTGAAAAGAATAAGGCTAATTTAGTCTATGGAGCAAAGGGTGTTGGAGAAATTGTAGTTGTCCCAGAGGCACCAGCAATGCAAGGCGCTTATTACAAGTTAGATGGAGAATTTAGAACTAAATTACCACTTGAAAATACTTATTATAGAAAGTCTAAAAAATAATTTATAAGTGAAATATATGGCTGACTTTTGGTTAATACAAAAGTCAGCTTATTATATTACAAAAATGAAATGTTAAAGTAATGCAAATAAATATGTACCAAAAGAAGTTGATGTTACAATATGAAAAAGATGATAAAACAAGGAGATGATTATTTTGAAAAAAATCAAAGATGTTTTAACTGTTGTAGCATTAGTATTATTTGCAGGATATAACGAAGAAAGATTTAATTTATAAAAATTCAAAATGCCTTAATTTGATAAATAAATATTTTGAATTTATTATGATATTAAGATATACTAATAAAGATTAGATATATAATTTATATATTGTAGGGAGAAAGTTTATATGTTAATTAAGGTAGAAAGTAAACTAAAAGTATGGTTAAAAATGATTCTTATATTTGTAATATTTACAATAATACTTATTCAGTTTAGAAAGTTATTTTCAGATTTTGATATACATACATTTTATTTATATAGAGACAAGCTTTCCTTTGTAAGATTAATTATTATTACAATATTAGGACTTATTTCTTACTTACCATTGTCTTTGTATGATTTTATAATAAAAGATACATGTAAGATTTCATTAGATAACAGAAGTCTTTATAAGTCTTCATGGATTGCAAGTTCTATTTCAAGTATAGTAGGATTTGGTGGTACAGCAGCAATAGCAATTAAAAGTTATCTTTATTCACCATATATTAAGGACAAGGCATCTTTAGTAAAAGAAGTTTCAAAGGTAGTATTATTGAATTTTACTGGATTTTCTATTATATGTTTAGTTTATTCTATCTTGGATATACCGAGTTTGAAAAATATAGAGTTGGTAAAGCTAGGTATATTATTGTCAGCACTTTATACTCCAGTTATTCTCATATATAATTTATTCAGATATAGAAGAGAAAAAAATCGTAAAAAAGCTATGAAAACTATAAAAATAATGATAATTTCTACTTCAGAATGGATAGCAATGGCTTTGTTGTTATTTAGTATTCTTAGATTATTAGGAATTGGATTAACATTAGCCAAGATATTTCCGATATATGTTGTATCTTCTGCTATAGGTATTATAAGTATGATGCCAGGAGGTATAGGTGGGTTTGATTTATCATTTATATTAGGAGTCAGTGCTCTAGGTATAAATAAAGAGGAAGCTGTGTTAGCTTTAGTATTATATCGTATAAGTTATTATATAATACCATTATCTGTTGGAATAATTTTATTAATGTATGAACTAAAAAGAAAATTAAATAAAGATTATATTACTATCCTAAAATTAGGTATAAAAAAAATTAATTAAAAATAAATTTGCTTAGAAAACTCCTACGGGAGTTTTTTTATTTTAAATATATATTTATAAATAATCTAGAATTTATAGTTATATTACAAAAATAAAAGGTTAATGAAAGTTATATAAATATGTAATTAATAAATACTAAGATAAACTATAGTTGCAAAGAAAATTTATAAATGTTTAAACATTAATATAATTAGTTGTATGGAGGGAAAAATGAAAAGCATATTAAATGTAGAAAAAATTGAAAAATACTATGGAAATAAAGAAAATGTAACTAAGGCAATAGATAATATAAGTTTTAAAGTAGAAAAAGGAGAATTTGTTGGGATAATGGGGCCATCAGGTAGTGGGAAAACAACACTTCTTAATTGTATTTCAACAATAGATACAGTAACTACAGGAAATATTATTATAAATGATAAGGATATTACAAAATTAAAATCAAAACAGTTAGAGAAGTTAGAAGAGACGAGTTAGGTTTTAGTTATTTCTAAGATTTTAATTACTATACTAGGTGTGGGTCGGCGGTCGTCTCAAGGCGACACAGGGGAGTAGG
>NZ_ASRV01000070.1 GCF_000401215.1 Clostridium sartagoforme AAU1
TGATAAGGATATTACAAAATTAAAATCAAAACAGTTAGAGAAGTTTAGAAGAGACGAGTTAGGTTTTATATTTCAAGATTTTAATCTTTTAGATACATTAACTGCTTATGAAAATATAGCATTAGCATTAACTATTCAAGGAAAAGGTCATAATAAAATTGATGAATTTATAAAAAAGGTATCAATGAATCTTGGGATTACAGATGTATTAAAAAAGTATCCATATCAAATGTCAGGAGGCCAAAAACAAAGAGTTGCATCAGCAAGAGCCATTGTAACCAACCCATCATTGATATTAGCTGATGAACCAACAGGAGCTTTAGATTCAAAGTCTTCAAGATTACTTTTAGATTCATTTGAAACTCTTAATAAGGATTTAGAAGCAACGATACTAATGGTTACCCATGATGCTTTTACTGCAAGTTATGCCCATAGAATTTTATTCATTAAAGATGGAAAGATATTTAATGAACTTATAAGAGGAGGAGATTCTAGAAAAGAATTTTTCAATAGAATTATTGAAGTAGTTACTCTTTTAGGAGGTGATGCAGGCGATGTATTCTAAAATAGCATTTAACAATGTAAAAAAGAGCATAAAAGACTATGCAATATATTTTTTAACACTAACATTTGCAGTTTGTATATTTTATAGCTTTAATTCTATAGAATCACAAAAAGTAGTTTTTGAGGTAAATAGTAGTGAATCCGATATAATAAGCGTTTTAAGTAAAGCTATAGGAATAGTTTCAATATTTGTGTCTTTTATTCTTGGAAGCTTAATTATATATGCAAATAACTTTTTAATTAAAAAGCGTAAAAAAGAACTTGGAATTTATATGACATTAGGAATGGGAAAGAATAAAATATCAAAAATATTACTTTTTGAAACTTTAATAATTGGATTAATGTCATTAATAGCCGGAATTATTTTAGGCATGATTTTTTCACAAGGATTATCAGTATTTACAGCTAAATTATTTGACGTTGGAATGAGAGAATATAAATTTATAGTATCATTCGAGGGGATTATAAAAAGTACTATATATTTTGGAATAATGTTTTTATTAGTTATGATTTTTAATACTATTGTAGTATCAAAATACAAATTAATTGATATGTTAATAGCTTCAAGGAAAAGTGAAAAGATAAAACTTAAAAATCCAATTATAAATATTATAATATTTATTTTATCAACTATAACCTTATCAGGAGCGTATTATTTAGTAATAAATGTAGGGTTAAAACCAGAAGATATTAAATTTATTGTATCTATGGTACTAGGAATTATAGGAACATTACTATTTTTTATAAGTTTAGGCGGATTTGGTATTTATATAGTTCAAAAAAATAAAAAGACTTATTTTAAAGAACTTAACATATTTGTTTTAAGGCAAATAAGCAGTAAGATTAATACTAATTTTGTTTCTATGACAGTAATTTTATTAATGTTGTTTTTAACAATAACAACACTTTCAACAGGACTTAGTTTTAAGAATACTTTAGAAAGCAGCTTGAAAGATTCAACTCCATTTTCAGCATCAGCAATTATGTTCTTAGATGAGAAATATAATTCAAAAGATATAAAAGAAAATCTTGATAAATTGAATTTTAAATTTAATGAAGGTGAAAAATATATGATATATACTTAATATAATTCAAAATTGTAGTAATTACATTAATTGTTGCGGTGGTAAATAACTGGTTTGTTGTATTAATATTTTCAACAGTGTATTCCCCAAATCCCCTATTATAATCTAGGAAAGTTTGTTTATCTAAATCTTGTGCATAGAAAAATATATCTTTACCATTATCAGTATACTTATATGGATAAAAATAATCATCAAAATGAATTGCATCAACATCATATTTTGTTGCAACTTCCTCTACTCTTGAAACAACATAGTCAATAACTTCTGGTTTACCTGGATCTAAAAATAGCTTATTTTGAAATTCATAAACTAAATCAGGGTTATTTCTAGCAAAGTTATTTTCTGCAAGTTCGTTTAACTTTTCAGTAATAGATCTTTTATCAACATTGTTTGTGACTCTATATGGGTTAAACCAAGCATGGAATTCCATACCTCTTTTATGAGTTTCAGATATTAACCATTCTAATGGGTCAAATCCATTAAAACCAGGATCCTTGCCTTGGAATGTATAACTACTTCCACCCTTATGAAGATATTGAGACCATGGAGCAATATCTGATGGATACCAAGCATCCAGCATAGGACTTACTTGAAAAGTAACAGCATTTAAATTCAATTCTTCAAATTTATTTAGAATTGAAGAAAGTTCAGTTTTAAATTCTTCTTCAGCAGATAAATTTGGATCACTTGTAACATCAGAAATATCAATATTTACTACAGTGGATAACCAGGCAGTTCTAAATTGCTCTTTTGGATTAATAAACTCATCTGGAATAGTTACTTGAGGTCCATTCTTGTAAAGGTATACTGGAGTGGTTTCATCGTACTCTACTTCTCCAGTGGCAAAGTTATAAGTTTTAAAATTAAATAAAGGTGACTCATTGTCCATTGCAAATGAGTTTTGCCAAGTGAAGGCTTGGCTTGAAATACTAGCTAGTAAAAATAAAGTCAAAGTTTTTTTCTTTATCATAATAATCTCCTAAATAATGAATAATAGTACTTTTATATAAAAGTTTACAAGTTAATAATATTGCAACGCAAAAGAATTTATATTTGAATATTATTTAGAAAAAATGAAATTAATTTTCAAATATCTTTTAAGAGTTAACTTCAAAGTATTAATAGAATGATATAGTGACTATAATAAGACATACAGGGGCAATAATTATTTATGAGCATAAAATATAATAGAAGAATTTTAGGAGTTGAAAAAATGATAGATTATAAGGGTATTTATTATAATGATATAAACAATGACAACTCTTTAAAAGTACAAGAAAGATACAATAAAGAAATTAATAATATCAATTCATTAGAGATAAAAGCATCATGTAATGAGTTTTATTTAGAACAAGATATACAATTAATAGCATTAAAAGAATCTATATTTGGAATAAAAGAAATAAGAGATGTTAATTGGAAAATTGACTATTTAGGAAAAGATATAACATTAATAAACAATAAAATTAAAATTAGTAAAAACTTAAAAGAAAAAAAATCAATTAAAGTGATGTGTTTAGATAAAATAACAGGTGAAGAAGCATGTAGAGAGTTCCCAATAATTCTAAAAGAAGTAAAAGATACATTAATACATTTTATAAAAAGTGATGGTGATTATTGTGGTAACGGATATAAATGGGATATATGGAGTTTTTCCAATGACGGAAAGTCCTATGCAATAGAATTAGAAGAAAAAAATGACTTTGGAAGATGTGCCTTTGTTAAAGAAGAAAATATAATTGCAAGAAGAAGAGCGTGGGGAGACAACTGGGGAAATGATTGGTCAGAGCAAACAGCAACCTTTGAAATACCTGAATCAATTAAAAATTGTTATATTATTTATGGTGAAAACAAACTTATAACAAATTTAGAAGATGTGATTGAATATATAAAGCCTAAAATAGATATAGCACTAATGGATAATAATGACAATATAACAGCTTTTTTATCCAAAGCTCCAATAGATGGAACAAAATTTTATATTTATATAAATGGAATTAAGAAAGAAAATTGTAAATATATAATTGATAAATTATCAAAAAAATAGAGTTTATAGATTTAAATTTAGATATAAATGCAAGTGATTTAATTGAAATAAGAGCAAATAACACCTTTCTTCCATGCAAGGTTACAATGAGAAGATACTTAGATAAATATTATTATAATGAAAATGACATGGGAATTATATATGATGAAAAAAAATTCACCTAAGAATCTGGGCTCCAACAGCTTTCAAAATAAATTTGTGTCTATATGAAAATTGGTATGATACTAATGAAAATACGAAAATTTCATACGAAATGAAAAAAGATAATAAAAGTGGAACTTATTATGTAAATATAGATAGGAAAAGTAGTGAAAATAAATTTTATTTATATAAAATTTATTTTAAAGATATAGATAGAAAAGGAAAAGAATATATAAAAATAAATTATGCAGTAGATCCATATACAGTATCGGTAGGAATAAATGGAGAAAAAGGATTTTTAATAGATATAAACAATGTTAAATCAATGCCTCTAGGATGGGTATTTGATAAAAGACCACAGCTTTTAAGAAAGGAAGATTCTATAATATATGAAATTCATGTAAGAGATTTTACTATAAGTGATGATAGTGGAATAGATAAAAAAATAAGAGGAAAATATTTAGGATTAGCTAAAGAAGGAACAATTTATAAAGATAAAAATAGAAAAGTTATTATAAAAACAGGAGTTGATCATTTAAAAGAACTTGGGATAACCCATGTACATTTGTTGCCAATATTTGATTTTGGATCTGTTGATGAGAGAAAATCTAATAAAAATGGAAATAGAAATTGGGGGTATGATCCTAAAAATTATAATGCTCCAGAAGGAAGTTATTCAAGCGATGCATATAATCCAATTTCAAGAATAATAGAGCTTAGAGAAATGATAAAGGTACTTCATAAAAATGGAATAAGAGTAATTATGGATGTAGTTTACAATCATATGCAAGAAACTAGAGGGTTAGATAATATAGTTCCATCTTACTATTTTAGAACTGATTATAGAGGAAGATTTACAAATGGATCAGGGTGTGGTAATGAAATAGCAACTGAGAGACCTATGGTAAGAAAGTTTATAATTGATTCTATAAGACATTGGCTCAAAAATTACCATATAGATGGGTTAAGGTTTGATCTTATGGAATTAATTGATATAGATACAATTAAAGAAGTAATAAAAGTAAGTAAAGAAATCGATGATAATATATTAATTTATGGTGAACCATGGAAAGGAGGAAATTCACCTCTTACAAATGGAGCACATAAAGGTAGTCAAAGAGGGGAAGATTTTTCTGTTTTTAATGATATATTTAGAGACTTTATAAGAGGAAATAATAGCCCTTCTAATGGATTTGTTAATGGAAACTCACATGATGGAGCTACTGCTTGGAGCATAATAGAGGGCTTAAAAGGATCAATAAATACGCTGACACTTAATCCAAGAGAAAGTATAAATTATGTAGATGCTCATGACAATTATACTCTTTGGGACCAAATAGAAAAAAGTTTAACACAAAATATAAAAACTGAGGATTATAGAAAAATAACAGAAGAAAATATTTTAGACAATAATTTAGTGAGAAGAAATATACTAGCCTTATCAATAATATTGACAGCTCAAGGAATCCCATTTATTCAAGGAGGAGTAGAGTTATTAAGAACCAAAAATGGTGATCATAACAGCTATAAGAGTCCAGATAATATAAACGCTATATTTTGGAGGGATAAAGCAAAATATATTAGTGTATTTAATTATATAAAAGGGCTTATAGATATTAGAAAAAAGTTTAATTCTTTTAAATTAAGTACAAGAGAAGAAATAAACAATATTGAAATCTCATTTTTAAACGGAGACGAAAATGCTGGAGTAATAAAGTGGCACTTTAAAAATTTTAATAGTATAGAAAAAGACATAAATGATTTAATAGTCGTGTATAATGGAACTTCAATAGATAATTATGATATAAAGCAATATATACCAAATTTCCAAAATGAAGATTGGAGCATAATTGCTGATTCTAATAAGGCAGGTATAGACGTATTAAAGAAAGTTAAAACATCAGAAATTCCTAGATTAAAATCATATTCAATTATGATTTTATACTCATAAGAGTTAAATTGCG
>NZ_ASRV01000071.1 GCF_000401215.1 Clostridium sartagoforme AAU1
GATACCTGATAACTGTTCCCTAAAAAATAAAACAACTGTGCATTGTGCCTTGTGAACTGTGAACTGAAAAATGCTTCACAAAATTTTACAACTGTTTACTATGAAGGCTAGAACTTTTTTCTATAATTCTATTTAATGGCAGTAATGCAATGATAACTAAAACTACAATTAAGTTTCCTCCAACAACTGAACCATTAACAATTAGAGAATAAAGGGTAGGAGACCATCCATCAGGAGCAAATTGCCCAAAGAATAGAACACCCGATATAAAGTGAAATATAAATCTTACAAACATACCTATAAAAGTTCCAATTAGCTTTTTATTTTTGAAATATCCAGCAAGCCCAATAGCCATGAAAGGAAGAGGATAATCAAATAGTACTTGAATTGGATGAAGTATATAAGGACTTAAGATTAAATAAATAACTCCAAATAAGAATCCAGCAAGCATACCAATTTCAGGTCCATAAATAAAAGAAATTATTAAAATTGGTACCATACTTCCTAAATTTATACTTCCTGCGCCATTAGGCAAGTCCACTATTTTTATAAGATGAAGTATTGTAGCTAGTGCTAAAGCTATACCTATTCTAGACATTATTTTAGCATCAAGCTTAATCCTTTTAAACTTTATAAGAGCTAATATTAAAATTATTATTCCTATTAAAGTTGCCAAAGAAAGTGGGCTTTTAAAAATTTCAATAAAACTTTCTTTTATTGTGTTAATAAAATTATTCATAAAAAATACCTCCTAAAATATGCTAGGAGGTATCTATATAGCTTAATAAAAAATTAATTCTACAAAATACATTGTGACTTTCCTACGCTGGTATTATCCAGATCAGGTAAAGAGGGTTAATGATTAATCATTTCTCAGCCAAAAGGCACCCCTAGCACTTAAATTATTTAATTTATAAGTAAAGTTTATATAAAAATAATTAAAAAGTCAATAAATTTTATTAGTAGATATTTGTAATAAATTACCGTTTATTTATTTTTCAAAAAAAGGTACTATATATTTAAGGACACAGTGAATAGTTTAATGAAT
>NZ_ASRV01000072.1 GCF_000401215.1 Clostridium sartagoforme AAU1
ATAGTTTAATGAATAAATTTTTATATTATTTATAATAGTTATAGGATGGGAAAAATGAGAAACAAAAAAAGATAAAAGCAATAATAATTTTTCTTATATCTATTATTATTTTAATAAGTAGTAGTATTTATATTGTGAAAGCAAATAATGATAGAAAATTAAAAGTGCAAATAGAAGAAATAATTAAAGAATTTGATGATATTGAAATTATTAATATGAATAGTAATGAAGAAAATGTATATAACCATCTAAAAGAAAATTTTAATGGAAACATAGCTAATAAGAATTTAAATGGAGCAAAGGATATTATAACTCAATTAAGTAATTTAAAATCATCAGTGGAAAAAAGAATTAAAGATGAAGAAGATAAAAAACTAGAAGAAGAAAAGATAAAAGAAGAGTTAGAGAAAAAAGCTGTTGAGAAAGAAAAAAATGAGGAAAATGATTCTACTGTTTTAGAAAATAATAATAATGAAATAACTAATAGTAACAATAGTACACAAACTCAAAACAATAATAATCCTAAAATTGCTAATACATCTGTAGCAAAAAGCTCAAATCAAATAATTTCTGTTGTAAGTACAGGGGGAAGTACAGCGGAGTTAGTTTTATGGCAGAAAGATAGTAATGGTAATTGGTATGAATATGACAGTATGTTTGCAAGATTAGGTGAAAATGGAATGAAGAATGCAAGTGAAGTATATGAAATGGACTTATGCACCCCAACTGGAGTATATAGTTTAACAGAAGCATTTGGAGTAGCACAGAATCCAGGAAGTAAGATTCCATATAGAGTACTAGATGGGTCTGAATATTGGGTAGATGATGAAAGTTCATCTTACTATAATACAATGCAGTTTGGCTCTGCAAATGGAAGATGGAATTCAGCAGAGCATTTAATAGAGCATAGTAATGCATATAAATATTCATTAGTAATAGACTATAATAGATGGCCTGTAATTCCAGGAAAAAGCTCTGCAATATTCTTACATGTAGATGTTGGAATTCCTACATGGGGGTGTGTAGCTGTAGAATTAAATAAAATGAAGGAAATTCTACAATGGATAAATCCATCAGAAAATCCTCAAATAATGATTGCTTTAAATTATAGTACACTTTACTCTTATTAAGATATATTGGAATTATATAAAAGTTAGAAATAATTTTACATAAATATAGAAAAATATTTTACTATAATAAGGCTGGAATTATAAACAATATGATTCCAACCTTATTTTTTATAATTATTTTTAATTAGCCATATCGATAAATTCTTCTTTTTCTTGGAGAGGCAAGATAATTATAAGCAGATGTCCAATAAGAGATTAAATGTGGTTTATATTTTAGAACATCCTTTAAAAACTTATCAAACAAGTGAAGCTTGACTAATATTTTAATTATATCTTTAGGATATGGAGTTATTTTTGAATAAGGTTTTCTTGGATCTATTATCATAATTTTACCCTTTGAATCTACAAATATATGAGCATTTCTTATATTAATTCTTTTAAACTTTAATCTTTTTAAATCTTCAATAAGATCGATTATTTCTACTGATAGATTATATGGTAAGCCGTGTTTTGAAATATATTCAAAGAGATTATCACCACTTACATAGTCTCTTATTAAAATATTACTTATCCTTAATATAGGCTTAGGGAAAAAAGGGCTATCTAAGGTTTTTCTAAGGATTTCTTCTTCATTCTTAGCAGATTTTATGTTTTTAAATGTTTTAAGAGCATATCCTTCAGGGGTCAAGTATACAGAGCCTTCAGCTCCAGATCCTAAAAGTTTACAATCTTGAATTTCTAATAAGTATTTCATATTACCACTCTATAATAATTACTTTTAGATATTATATGCAAAAAAGAAAATATGATATTAAATAAGTATTAATTAATGTAATAA